>JAAOZX010000193.1 GCA_012274225.1 Comamonadaceae bacterium
CTCCCGTCCCAAGCGATGAAGCTCGTCGTCGTCGCCGTGGGCCAGCGGGTTCCCGACTGGGCCCAGGTGGCGTGGGTCGAGTACGCCAAGCGCTTTCCGCCCGAAATGCGGGTGGAGCTGAAGGCGGTGAAGACCGAGCCGCGGGCGTCGAGGTCGCTGGAAACACTGTTGGCGGCCGAATGCCAGCGCATCGAGGCCGCGATTCCCAAGGGCGCGCATGTCGTGGCCCTCGACGAGCGCGGCACGGCGCTCACCACCATGGCGCTGGCCGGCCGGCTGAAGGCCTGGCAGACGCAGGGCGGCGACGTGGCGCTGGTGATCGGCGGGCCCGACGGCCTGGCTCCCGGCTTCAAGACGGCGGCGCATGAACGGATCCGCCTGTCGGACCTCACCTTGCCCCATGCCATGGTTCGAGTGCTGCTGGTCGAACAGCTGTACCGCGCCTGGTCGATCAACGCGAATCATCCTTACCATCGCGAGTAGTGAACTTCATCTACCTCGCCTCGCAAAGCCCCCGCCGTCGCCAGCTCCTGGAGCAGCTCGGGATCGCCCACGAACTCCTGCTGCCCGACCCCGGTGAGGACACGGAAGCGCTCGAGGCGGTGCTGCCGGGCGAGGCGCCCGCGCGCTACGTGAAGCGGGTCGCGGCTTTGAAGCTCGACGCCGCATTCGAGCGCATGCAGCGCCGGGGGCTGCCGCCGGCGCCGGTGCTGTGTTCGGACACCACCGTGGCCCTGGGCCGCACCATCTACGGCAAGCCGGCCGACGCCCGGGATGCCGCGCGCATGCTGCGCGACCTCTCAGGCACCACCCACCGCGTCCTCACGGCCGTGGCCGTGCAGCACGGCCGCAAGCGGCGCGACGCCTTGAGCGATTCGCGTGTGACCTTCGAGGCCATGACGCCAGCGCAGATCCGCGACTATGTGGCCACCGGGGAGCCCATGGGCAAGGCCGGCGCCTATGCGGTGCAAGGCTGGGCCGCTGCCCACATCGTGCGCATCGCCGGCTCCTACACCGGGATCATGGGGCTGCCGCTGTACGAGACGGCACTGCTGCTGCGCGGGTTCGGCCTGGGCAATCCGCGCGCCGCTTGAGCGATCGGTTCATGTCGCGTTTCGCCGAGGGTGGGTTATTCTTGTCGGGCTTCCTGAGCCCAACTGCCGAGCCATCCCTCCCATGCAACAAGACATCCTGATCAACTGGTCGCCCCAGGAGACGCGGGTCGCCGTCGTCGAAAGCGGCGCCGTGCAGGAGCTGCATGTGGAGCGCACGCTGGAGCGCGGCCTGGTGGCCAATGTCTACCTCGGGAAGGTCGCCCGGGTGCTGCCCGGCATGCAGTCGGCCTTCATCGACATCGGCCTGGAGCGCGCCGCGTTCCTGCACGTTGCCGACGTCTGGCACCGGCAGCCCGACGGTGAGCCACCGGGGTTCGTGCGCAACAGCGCGACGCCGGTTCCGATCGAAAAGCAGGTGTTCGAGGGCCAGGCCCTGATGGTGCAGGTGATCAAGGACCCGATCGGCAGCAAGGGCGCGCGCCTGTCGACCCAGATCAGCATCGCCGGCCGGCTGTTGGTGTTCCTGCCGCAGGACGACCATGTCGGCGTTTCGCAGAAGATCCCGCCCGATCAGCGCGACGCGCTGCGCGCGCGCCTGCAGGCGCTGGTGGGCAGCGCGGGAGGTGGCTTCATCCTGCGCACCAATGGGGAGGACGCCTCCGAAGCCGAACTGGCCGAGGACATCGCCTACCTGCGCAAGACCTGGACCCGCATCCGCGAGGCCGCCACCCGCCTGCCGCCGATGTCGCTGTTGCACCAGGACCTGAGCCTCCTGCAGCGGGTGCTGCGCGACCTGGTGAGCGAGGAGACCCAGACTATCCGGATCGATTCGCACGAGCAGTTCGATCACCTCAAGGCGTTCGGACTGGAGTTCATGCCGGCGGCCGCCGAGCGACTGCAGCTGTACAAGGGGGAGCGGCCGATCTTCGACCTGTATTCCATCGACGATGAGATCGCCAAGGCGCTGGGCCGGCGCGTCGAGCTGAAGTCGGGTGGCTACCTGATCGTGGACCAGACCGAGGCGCTCACCACCGTCGACGTCAACACCGGCGGCTTCGTCGGCGCCCGCAATTTCGACGACACCATCTTCAAGACCAACCTGGAGGCCGCGCATGCGATCGCCCGCCAACTGCGCCTGCGCAACCTGGGCGGGATCATCATCGTCGACTTCATCGACATGGCGCGCGAGGACCACCGGGAGGCGGTGCTGGGCGAATTCCGCAAGCAGTTGGCGCGGGACCGGGTCAAGACCATGTCCGGCGGCTTCTCGCAGCTGGGCCTGGTGGAGATGACGCGCAAGCGCACCCGCGAATCGCTGGCTCACATGCTGTGCGAGCCGTGCCAGGCGTGCGCGGGCAAGGGCACCGTGAAGACCGCGCGCAGCGTGAGCTACGACATCCTGCGGGAGATCCTGCGCGAGGCCCGGCAGTTCAATCCGCGCGAGTACCGCGTCGTCGCGGCGCCGCAGGTGATCGAGCTGTTCCTGGACGAGGAAAGCCAGCACCTGGCGGGGCTGTCGGACTTCATCGGCAAGCCGATCTCGCTGCAGGCCGAAAGCTCGATGGGGCAGGAGCAGTACGACATAGTCTTGTTATGAGAA
>JAAOZX010000194.1 GCA_012274225.1 Comamonadaceae bacterium
GGTGGCGCGGATACCCGGTAGTCGCGGCCAGGCGTGGGTTGCGCCGGTAGCCTCATCGCGCAAGATTGCGCCAACGCCGAAAATAGCCGGCCGCGACCGCGAAGGTGTTGACCTGTGCCTGCACCGTGTCCTCGATGCGGGTGCCATAGCCGCCCGCCATCGTGAAGGCCAACGGCACACAGCGGCGCCAAGCCCATTCGAAAACTCTCCGATCACGCTCGGTCAGCCCGTCCCAGGTGAGCTTCAGGCGGCCCAACCGATCGCCCTCGTGCGGATCGGCCCCAGCCAGGTAGATCACCAGACCGGGCTCGAAGCGGCGCGCGAGCTCGGCCAGCGCCGCATCGAGCGCGGCCAGGTATTCCGGGTCGCAGCAGCCGTCGGGAAGGTCGACGTCGAGGTCACCGGCCTCCTTGCGAAAAGGAAAGTTCTTGGCGCCATGCAGCGACAGCGTGAACACTTGGTCGTCGCCACGAAAGATGCTGGCGGTGCCGTTACCCTGATGCACGTCCAGGTCGATCACCGCGACCTTCAGGCCAGCCCCCGCCGCACCGCCGCCCTGAATCAGACGTGCGGCCACCGCCACGTCATTGAAAACGCAAAAGCCGCTGCCCTTGTCGGCCGTCGCGTGATGGGTTCCGCCGGCGATGTTGCCGGCGCCACCGTCGCGCAATGCCGCGTGGCAGGCGCCGATGGTGGCACCCACCGAGCGCCGTGATCGCTCCACCATTTCCGGGCTCCATGGAAAGCCGATTTCGCGCATGGCCTTGGCATCGAGCGAGCCGTCACTGATCGCACGGACATAGAGGCGGCTGTGCACCCGCTCCAGCTCCGCGTCTGTCGCCGGCGGCGCCTGGATGAGCACGATCCCGGGCAGCTCGGCTGTCAGGCGATCGCGCAGCAGCGCGTATTTCGCCATCGGAAACCGGTGCCCAGCCGGCAAGCTCAGGGCGAACGGAGTGGCATGGAAAACCTGCACCGGCCGATTGTGGATGGCGGTCGGACCGCCCGCTTCTAGGCAGGGCATTCTAGAATGCTGCGCCGCAGCAAAAAGCACTTGCAATGCGGTCTGCGACCCTTATACTTCTATCCATGCTGCACTGCATCAAAAAGGCGTTCCGCCTACGTTCAGCGCAGATACCGATTCACCCCACCTCCTGGAGATATTGATATGTTGACCGCTGAACAAGTCCTCGCCTCGCAAAAAGCCACCATCGAAACCCTGTTCGGTCTGACCGGCAAGGCATTCGAAGGCGTCGAGAAGCTCGTCGAGCTGAACCTGACCGCCACCAAGGCTGCCCTGTCTGAAGCCGCCGGCTCCACCCACGCCCTGCTGAGCGTCAAGGACGCCCAGGAACTGCTGGCCCTGCAAGCCGCGATGTTCCAGCCGCTGGCCGAGAAGACCGCTGCCTACAGCCGCCACCTGTATGACATCGCATCCGGTACCGGCGCCGAATTCAGCCGCACGTTCGAGTCGCAAGCCGCCGAAGCCCAGAAGAAGTTCCTGGCGGTCGTGGACAATGCCGCCAAGAACGCCCCGGCCGGCAGCGAGACCGCTGTCGCCGTGTTCAAGAGCGCCGTTGCCGCCGGCACCAACGCCCTGGAATCCGTGCAAAAGGCTGTCAAGCAAGCCTCGGACGTGGCTGAAGCCAACTTCAACGCCGTCGCGACCCAGGCCGTGAACGCGGGCAAGACCACGACCTCCAAGAAGCGTTGATTCGCACTTGAAACCGGGGTTTCGGCCGCCAACTGGTTGGGGCGGGAACCCTGCAGATTTCCGGAACTCCTGCCCAGGCGGGAGTTCCAATAGTTGTCTCCTCGGGTCCTTTCGACACCCTCACAGGTTCAGGGATCCATTCAAGCCCCAATCCTCGGATTGGGGCTTTTTTTTGTGGCGCTCCTTCCGCTCCGGCCGCCGGCCCGGAGCCCGGCAAGTTGACCGGCCTCAGGTCCGGGCCAACGAGTCGACTGATTGCGGCGCAGCGCGTTCGCAATAGGCAATAATTGACGTTAACGTCAACGTCAACGTCAATCAGGAGCGACTCATGGAAATCAAGGGCAAGGTATTCATCGTCACCGGCGGCGCCTCGGGGCTGGGCGAAGGAACGGCACGGATGCTGGCCGCCAACGGCGCCAAGGTCGTCATCGCCGACATGCAAGTGGAAAAAGGCGAGGCGGTGGCCAAGCAAATCGGCGGCGCCTTCGTCAAGTGCGACGTGAGCCAGGAGGCCGACGGCCAGGCCGTGGTGGCCAAGGCGGTTTCCATGGGCAAGCTGATGGGACTGATCAATTGCGCGGGCATCGCGCCGGCCGAGAAGACCGTCGGCAAGAACGGCGCGCATTCGCTTGCGGTCTTCACCAAGACCGTCACGGTCAACCTGGTGGGCAGCTTCAACATGATCCGGCTCGCGGCCGATGCGATGTGCAAGAACGAGCCCGAGCCCACCGGCGAACGCGGTTGCCTGATCTCCACCGCCTCGGTGGCGGCCTACGACGGGCAGATCGGCCAGGCCGCCTACAGCGCCTCCAAGGGTGGCGTGGTCGGCATGACGCTGCCGATCGCGCGCGACCTGGCGCGCAACGGCATTCGCAACATGACCATCGCCCCGGGCATCTTCGGCACCCCGATGTTGTTCGGCATGCCCAAGGAAGTGCAGGATTCGCTGGCCGCGAGCGTGCCGTTCCCGTCGCGCCTGGGCACGCCCGAGGACTACGCCAAGCTGGCCAGGCACATCTTCGAAAACGACATGCTCAACGGCGAGGTGATCCGGCTCGACGGCGCGATCCGGCTCGCGCCGCGCTGACGCGCGAGATTGCCTCGCTATCGGCCATTTCGACGGGACCGATCTCCGGCGCGATGACGTCGTGAGGGGCGAGTGCCAGCGGGCTTTTCCGCCTGTAGCGGATTGGCCGGCGCGGGCGCCGTGGGCCTGTCAATGCGCTCGAACTCCGAGATGACCTGAGCGCCCAGCAGCAGCAAGGTCGCCGCAATCTCCAGGCTGAGCAGCACCACGATGGCGGTGGTGAGCGAGCCATACACCACGGTGACCTGCGACAAAGTGGCGAAGTACCAGACCAGCACGTGGCGCGTGATCTCCCACAGGACGGCCGCCGTGGCGCCGCCGATGAGCGCATGACGCCAGGACAGGCGGCCGACCGGCATCACCATATAGACCGAGGTCAGCAGGAATATCTCCCCGCCCAGGCCCAGCAGGTACAGCAGCAGGCCCGAGACGCCGCGCAGCGACCATTCACGGCCCAGCAAGCTGAAGGTTTCCTCTCCCATGGTTTGCAGGGCACCGGCCACCAGCGTGACCACCAGCAGGCCGAAGCCCAGGCACAGGATGTAGAGGTAAGGCAGCACGGCCGACACGACGAAGCGCCGCTTCCGCACGATCACGCGGTGCAGGAAGATCACCGACATCGCGTTCTCCAGCACGGTGAAGGCCAGCGAGCTGAAGAACAGCATGGTGCCCAGCAGTACCCAGCCGATCACGTCACGATGCTCGAGGAAGTTGGAGAGTTCCTGCGCGATCGCGCTGCTCTGGCTCGGCACGATCCATTCCAGGTAGCGGCCCAGGGTTTGCAGCAGCTCGCCCTGATCGATCAGGTGTGACAGTGCGATCACCGTGAGGATCAGCAGCGGAACAATGGACAACAACGCGTAATAGGCGACCGCCCCCGCCAGCAACAATCCCTGGTTGGCGCGAAAGCCCTTCAGGACGCGCCAGGCGAAGGCGGCGGGACTGCCCAGGACATGGGTCGCTTGCGGGCTGAGGATGGCCATGCAATGAGTATGCGACGCCACTCCGGTTTACGGTGGCAGCTGTGTGAATTGGTGACTCGCCGGGGACACAGCCGGTGGTTATCCCGAGGGAACCTGGCGCCCGGCTGCCCTAGATTGGAGCCTGATGAGCCACGGCGCCGCCGCGGCCTTCCGTTTCAGGAGCCCTCCATGACCCATTCCCAACGCACCCGCCGGCATTTCGTGCAGTCGGTCCTCGCCTCGTCCGCCGCGATCGCCCTGCCCTCGCTCGCCCAGCCCGCCGCCTTCCCGAGCCGACCGATCCGGCTGATCTGTCCCTGGCCCGCCGGCGGCTCGACCGACGCAGTGATGCGGTCGCTCGGCGAGAGCGCCGGCAAAGCCCTGGGTGGCACCATGATCGTCGAGAACAAGCCGGGGGCGAGCGGCATGCTCGGACCGAACGAACTGGTGAACGCCAAGCCCGACGGCTACACGCTGTCGCAGCTGACCATCGGCGTGGCGCGCCTGCCGCACATGCAGAAGATGCAATTCGACCCGCTCAAGGACTTCACCTACATCGCCTGCCTGACCGGCTACACCTTCGGCCTGGTGGTGCGAGCGGACTCGCCGATCAAGACCGTGAAGGACCTGGTGGCGTACGGCAAGGCGAATCCCGGGATCTTCACTTTCGGCTCGCCTGGCACCGGCACCACGCCGCACCTGGCCGTGGAGGAATTCGCGTTCAAGGCTGGCATCAAGCTGCAGCACGTGCCGTTCAAGGGGGTGGCCGAGGGCCTGCAGGCGCTGCTGGGCGGCCATGTGATGGCGCACAGCGATTCGACCGGGTGGGCTTCCCATGTGGACGCCGGCACGCTGCGGCTGGTCGCCACCTACGGGTCCACGCGCACCAAACGCTGGCCCAACGTGCCGACGCTGCACGAACTGGGCTACGAAACGCTGGCGGATTCGCCGTTCGGGATCGGCGGCCCCAAGGGCATGGACGCCGCGTTGACCCGCAGGCTGCACGACGCATTCAAGAAGACGCTGGAAGACCCGGCGGTACTGGCGACGTTCGAGAAATATGACCAGTCTGTGATCTACATGAACTCCGACGACTACGCGAAGTTCATCCGCGAGCAGTACGTGAAGGAGAAGGACATCATCGAAAAGCTCGGACTCTCGATGAAGACCTGAAGACTGAGAAACCGAAACAGAAAACCGGATGTCCGCTTTCAGTCTTGGGCCGCCTAGACGTCGATCGCGGTGGCGGACCCGGCCTGCTTGCGCAGCTCGAATTTCTGGATCTTGCCGGTGGAGGTCTTCGGCAGCTCGCCGAACACCACGGCCTTGGGCACCTTGAATCCGGCCAGGTGCTTCTTGCAGTGCGCGATGAGGTCTTGCGGCGTCACCTTGGCGCCGACCTTGAGCTCCACAAAGGCGACCGGGGTTTCACCCCAGCGCGGGTCGGGCCGGGCCACCACGGCCGCCGCCAGCACGTCGGGATGGCGGTACAGCACATCCTCCACTTCGATCGACGAGATGTTCTCGCCGCCCGAGATGATGATGTCCTTGCTGCGGTCGCGGATCTTGATGTAGCCGTCGGGGTATTGCACCGCGAGGTCGCCGGTGTGGAACCACCCTCCCGCAAACGCCTCCTGCGACGCAGCCGGATTCTTCAGGTAACCCTTCATCAGGATATTGCCGCGGAACATGATCTCGCCCATGGTTTCACCGTCCCATGGGACCGGTTGCAGGGTCTGCGGATCCAGCACGCGGGCATCGCGCTGCAGGTGGTAGCGCACGCCCTGGCGCGCGTTCAGGCGGGCCCGCTCGCCAATGTCGAGCCCGGCCCATTCGTCGTGTTTCGGGCAGACCGTGGCCGGGCCATAGACCTCGGTCAGGCCATAGACGTGGGTGAGCTCGAAGCCGAGCCGCTCCATGCCCTCGATCATGGATGCCGGGGGAGCGGCCCCGGCGACCATCACCTTGACGCCCTGCGGCAGCCCCTGCTTCATGGCCTCCGGCGCGTTGACGAGCAGGCTGTGCACGATCGGCGCGCCGCAATAGTGGGTAACCCCGTGCTGCTTGATCGCATCGATCATGGCCTGCGCCTCAACCTTGCGCAAACACACATTCACACCGGCCCGGGCCGCCACCGTCCAGGGGAAGCACCAGCCGTTGCAATGGAACATGGGCAGGGTCCACAGGTACACCGGGTGTTTGGGCAGGTCCCACTCGAGGATGTTGGAGATCGCATTCACGGCAGCCCCCCGGTGGTGGTAGACCACGCCCTTGGGGTTGCCGGTGGTGCCGCTGGTGTAGTTCAGCGCGATCGCATCCCACTCGTCGCCGGGCAGCTGCCAGGCGAAGCCGTCGTCGCCCTGGGCCAGGAATGCCTCGTATGCGATGCTGCCGACCTTTTGCAGCGGCCCGGTGTACATCTCGTCCTCGACGTCGACCACCAGCAAGGGCCGCCGGTCCCGACGCAGAGCCAGCGCCTGGGCCATCACGGGCGCGAACTCGGGGTCGACGATCACCACCTTGGCTTCGCCATGGTCCAGCATGAAGGCGACGGTCGCGGGGTCCAGGCGGGTGTTGATCGCGTTGAGGACGGCACCGGCCATGGGAATGCCGAAATGGGCTTCGATCATGGGCGGGGTATTGGGCAGCATCACGGCCACGGTGTCGCCCTTGCGGATGCCGTGCCGGACGAGGGCGCTGGCCAGCTGGCGGCAGCGCGAATACAGCTGGCTCCAGTTGCGGCGCAGGTCGCCGTGGATGACGGCCAGGCGCTGCGGATAGATCTCGGCGGTGCGCTCAATGAAGGACAGCGGCGACAGCGCGGCAAAATTCGCCTCGTTGCGCGGCAGGTCCTGGTCGAAAATGGCGGGCATGTCTTGTCTCCGATCGATCGCATTGCTCCGGGGCCGGCGGATGCCGTGTGCCCGCTTCGCCCTCAGGGTAACGCCAATTGCCCCAGCACGGGGTTGGGGACAATAGCGGTCAATGGCCATCCCCCAGTCTTTCATCCAGGAGTTGCTGGCCCGAGCCGACGTGGTCGAAATCGTCGGCCGCTATGTCCAGCTGAAAAAGGGCGGCGCCAACTTCATGGGGCTGTGCCCGTTCCACGGCGAAAAGTCGCCCTCGTTCTCGGTCAGCCCCAGCAAGCAGTTCTATCACTGCTTCGGCTGCGGCAAAAACGGCAACGCCATCGGCTTCCTGATGGAACACGCCGGCATGAATTTCGTGGAGGCGGTGAAGGACCTGGCGCAGCAGTACGGCATGCAGGTGCCCGAGGAGGACGTCTCGCCACAAGACCGGGCGCGAGCCGCCCAGCAACGCGAGCGCCATGCCACTTTGACCGAGGTGCTGGAGAAGGCCGGCGCAGCCTATCGCAAGCACCTGAAGGCCTCCCCCCGGGCCGTCGACTACCTCAAGGGCCGCGGCGTCTCCGGCGAGATCGCGCGGCAGTTCGGGCTGGGTTATGCGCCCGAGGGTTGGCGCAGCCTGGCCAGCGTCTTTGCCGCGTACGACGACCCGCTGCTGGTCGAAAGCGGGCTGGTGATCGTCAACGAGGACGAAGACAAGCGCTACGACCGGTTCCGGGACCGCATCATGTTTCCGATCCGCAACGTCAAGGGCGAGTGCATCGGTTTCGGCGGTCGGGTCCTGGGGGATGGCACGCCGAAGTACCTCAACTCGCCCGAAACGCCGGTGTTCAGCAAGGGCCGTGAACTCTACGGCCTGTTCGAGGCCCGCAATGCGCTGCATGAGCAGGGCTATGTCCTGGTCACCGAGGGCTACATGGATGTGGTGGCCCTGGCTCAGCTCGGGTTTCCCAACGCCGTGGCCACGCTGGGAACGGCCTGCACCCCCGACCACGTGCAAAAGCTGTTCCGGTTTACCGACTCCGTGGTCTTCAGTTTCGATGGTGACGAAGCCGGGCGACGGGCAGCGCGCAAGGCGCTGGACGGCGCCCTGCCGTATGCCAGCGACGTGCGCACGGTCAAGTTCCTGTTTCTGCCCTCCGAACACGACCCGGACAGCTACATCCGCGAGTTCGGCCGCGACGCTTTCGCCCGATTCGTGCAGCAGGCCGTGCCTTTGAGCATTTTCCTCATGGAAGCTGCGGCGGAAAACTGCGACCTGAGCACGGCGGAGGGTCGATCGAAGATGGTGAGCACGGCCCGCCCGATGTGGACCCAGCTGCCCGAAGGCGCGCTCAAGCGCCAGTTGCTGAACGAGATCGCGCAGCGCAGTTCGATCGGCACGCACGAACTCATGGGCTTGTGGGGCCTGGGTGGCCAAGGCAGCGCCGGCAAGTGGAAGGGCCCGTCAAAGATCAAGACCGGCTCGCAAGCCGGCCGGCGCAAGGCCGTCAAGCCCAAGATGCTCGCGCTGGCCGAGCACATTGCCCGCCTCGCCCTGCGCAATTCGGCCGCCTGGGACAGTCTGACGGCGCACGACCATGAGCTGCTGTGCAGCCTGGAAGGGCCCGTCGGCGACCTGTTCTCATGGCTGGAAACCAGCTTCCACGAGCATGGGGCACAACCTTGGGCCGCACTGGCCATCGGGGTAGAAGGCTCTTCATTCGCATCGCTTGCCGTTGGCCTGATGGAATACGACAACCTGCAGCCGAGCGGGCGGGTCGTCCAGGACACCGAAGACCCTGAACAGGATCTGAGAAGCACGATGAAACGCCTGCACCTGGGCGTGCTGGAAGAGGAAATCTCGGCGGCCCACCAGTTGCCGATGAGCGATCCGGCGCGGGTGGAGCGCCTCAAGGAGCTCAGCCGGCGCCAACAGGCGGTACTGAGTCCGAAATCAGGTCCTGTGGCTTGAAATTTGGCACCGACGGTATAATGTAAGGTTTGCTAGCGGCAAGAGCGACAGCAGCACCTCCGGACCCAGGCCAACCGCGGACATTTGCTCCCGACCGGCCCCCTCACCGCAAGGACTGCACACCAAATGTTCGCCCACCCATCTTGCCGGCGGCCCGCAGCCGAGATTCGCGTGGAAAGCACCCGCTTTCGGCGCGAATGTCCCGTTGCATCCATCCACCCGCGCCGGGTCGAAATGGCGCTTTTTGTGTTTCTGCTTTTTTGAATCCGAAGGTATCTATTCATGCCCGCTCAAAAGTCCGGAAAGCTTGCCAAGCCCGCCGCGAAACCCATTGCCAAGAAACCGGTCAAACCGGGGATTGCGGCCAAGGCGCAGCTCAAGGTCGTGAAGACCCCGCCCAGGCCGCCAGCCAAATCCGCCGCCAAGCCCGAAACGAAAGCCAAGCCCGTGTCCCTAACGAAGTCCCCTGCCAAATCATCCGAAAAAGCCGCCGCCAAGGATGAAGCCAAGAAGCCCTTCCGCAACGCAGCCACCGAAGAGGTTGTAAAGAAAAAGCCGGGCCGGCCGCCCAAGGCCCCGACGGCCGAACCCGCGGGCGCCAAGCGCGGCCGCAAGCCGAAGGGTACCGTCGACGCCGCCAAGCCCGGGGAAGACCTCGACCTCTCCGACATCGAGGACGACCTGGTCGGCGAGCCGGTCGTGACGACCGAGAAGGTCAAGCCGCTGCGCATGAAGATCAGCAAGGCCAAGGAACGGGCCCTGATGAAGGAATTCGGCCTGGACGAAACCGTCCTGTCCGAAGAAGACATGGCCAAGCGCCGGCAGCGCCTGAAGACCCTGATCACGCTCGGCAAGACGCGGGGCTACCTGACGCACGCCGAAATCTCCGACCACCTGCCCGACAAGCTGATCGACGCCGAGACGCTGGAGGTCGTGGTCACGATGCTCAACGATCTGGGCGTAGCCGTGTACGAGCAGACGCCAGACGCCGAAATGCTGTTGCTGAACAACACCACGCCGACGGCAGCCACGGTGGAAGAAGCCGAGGAAGAAGCCGAGGCCGCCCTCTCCACGGTGGACAGCGAGTTCGGCCGCACCACCGACCCGGTCCGCATGTACATGCGCGAGATGGGCACCGTGGAGCTGCTGACGCGTGAAGGCGAGATCGAGATTGCCAAGCGCATCGAAGGCGGCCTGATGGCCATGATGGAGGCGATCTCCGCCTCCCCAGCCACCATTGCCGAGATCCTGCGGCTGGCCAACGAAATCCGCGAAGGTCGGGTCGTCATCTCCACCGTGGTGGACGGCTTCTCCAACCCGAACGAGGCCGACGACTACGTTGCCGAGGAAGACTTCGACGAGTTCGACGCCGACGACGACGACGACGGCAATGGCGGGTCCAAGGCGCTGACCAAGAAGCTGGAAGAACTCAAGACGCAGGCATTGGAGCGCTTCGCCCGCATCCAGCTGATGTTCGAGAAGGTGCACAAGGTCTATGACAAGGAAGGCTGGGGCACACCCGCCTATGTGAAGGCCCAGCACGCCCTGTCCGAAGAATTGATGACCATCCGTTTCACGGCCAAGACCATCGAGAAGCTGTGCGACATGGTGCGCGGGCAGGTCGACGACGTGCGCAAGAAGGAGCGCGAACTGCGCCGGATCATCGTGGACAAGTGCGGCATGCCGCAGGAGACCTTCATCCGCGACTTCCCGCCCAACCTGCTGAACCAGAAATGGGTGGAAAAGCAGGCCGCCGCCGGCAAGCCCTGGTCGATCATCATTGCCCGCAACATCCCGCCGATCCAGGAGCTGCAGCAAAAGCTGGCGGACCTGCAGTCCAAGGTGGTGGTGCCGCTGGCGCAGCTGAAGGACATCAACAAGCGCATGAACAACGGCGAAGCGTCGTCGCGCGAGGCCAAGAAGGAGATGATCGAGGCCAACCTGCGGCTCGTGATCTCCATTGCCAAGAAGTACACCAACCGCGGCCTGCAGTTCCTGGACCTGATCCAGGAAGGCAACATCGGCCTGATGAAGGCCGTGGACAAGTTCGAATACCGCCGCGGCTACAAGTTCTCGACCTACGCCACGTGGTGGATCCGCCAGGCCATCACCCGCTCGATCGCCGACCAGGCCCGCACCATCCGCATCCCGGTGCACATGATCGAGACCATCAACAAGATGAACCGCATCTCGCGCCAGCACCTGCAGGAATTCGGCTTCGAGCCGGACGCCGGCATCCTGGCCGCGAAGATGGAGATCCCCGAGGACAAGATCCGCAAGATCATGAAGATCGCCAAGGAGCCGATCTCGATGGAAACGCCGATCGGCGACGACGACGACAGCCACCTGGGCGATTTCATCGAGGACCAGGCCAACACCGCGCCGATCGAGGCCGCCATGCAGGCCGGCCTGCGCGACGTGGTCAAGGACATCCTGGACTCGCTGACGCCGCGTGAAGCCAAGGTGCTGCGCATGCGCTTCGGCATCGAGATGAGCACCGACCACACGCTCGAGGAAGTCGGCAAGCAGTTCGACGTGACCCGCGAGCGCATCCGCCAGATCGAAGCCAAGGCGCTGCGGAAACTCAAGCACCCGAGCCGCAGCGACAAGCTGCGCTCGTTCATCGACACCCTGTAGTGTTCACTCGATAAACGCTGCGCGTTTATCGAGTGGTTTGATCAGATGACAAAGGCCGGAGTGAATCCGGCCTTCTTCATTGGGGGACCGCGCTGCGCGCTGCTCCGCGCGGTCCGGAAGGCCAGCTCGTTCCTCGCTGGCGGGCCCGAAAAGGGGTCAGATCCCGATTCAGGACAGCCGCATTTCCGAAGCGGGATATTGCTGGTCGAAATCGGGCTCTGACCCCTTTCCTTCGCTTTTCTTCGCTGACCTCTTTTCTTCGCCTGCGACAATGAAGAAATGAACAAAACCACTCGCGTCTCCCGCGCGGCCCGCACCCTCCTTGCCGCCGCCCTGCTCGCGGTGTCCGCCTCTGCCGCAATGGCCGCGTGGCCCGACAAGCCGATCAAGATCCTGGTGCCGTGGCCGCCCGGCGGCGCGACGGACCAGATCGGCCGCATGCTGTCGCAGCCGCTGTCGCAGGCGCTCGGCACGCCGGTGATCGTCGAGAACAAGGCGGGCGCCGGCGGCGTCATCGGCACGGCGGCCTTCGTCAAGGACAAGCCCGACGGCTACACCATCCTGCTGGCCACCAGTTCGACCAACGCCGCCGCGCCCTACCTCTACGCCAAGCCCGGGTTCGACCCGGCGCATGACTTCACACCGGTGATCGCCCTGTGCGAGATTCCCAACGTGATGGTGGTGCCTTCGAAATCGCCTTGGAACTCGCTGGGCGACATCGTCGCCGCCGCCAGGCAGTCGCCGGGCAGGTACACCTACGGGTCGGCGGGCATCGGCGGCTCGCAGCACCTGGCCGGCGCGCAGTTCAAGACCGCGGCCAACGTCGACATCCGGCACGTGCCCTACAAAGGCAGCGGGCCGGCGGCGCAGGACCTGATCGCCGGCCACATCGACATGATGATCGACACCGGCTCGCTCGGCAGCATTCGTGGCGGCCTGCTCAGGCCCCTGGCGGTGGCCTCGGCGAAGCGGCTGACGGCCCTTCCCAACGTGCCCACCTTCACCGA
>JAAOZX010000027.1 GCA_012274225.1 Comamonadaceae bacterium
GGACCTCCCTGCGGCCACCGGCCGATGCCCGCTGGTGCATGCCGCCATGTTGCCCGACTCATCCACGCGAGTCCGACCATGGACCAGGTTGACGCGATCGTCATCGGCGCCGGCGCGGTGGGCCTCGCCGTTGCGCGCCAGCTGGCGCGAAGCGGGCGCGAGACCATCGTCACGGAAGCCCAGACCGCCATCGGGCAGGGGGTCAGCTCGCGCAACAGCGAAGTCATCCATGCCGGCCTGTACTACGCGCCGGGCTCGCTCAAGGCGAGGCTGTGCGTACGCGGCAAGGAGCTGCTGTACGAGCTGTGCGCGAGTCACGGTGTGAACCACAGACGCTGCGGCAAGCTGGTGGTCGCCATGAATCCGGCTGAAGCACAGGCCCTCCAGACTTTGCAGCAGCGCGCGCTGGCCAACGGCGTGCCGGTGCAATGGCTCAATGGCGCCCAGGCGCGCGAACTCGAGCCCGCGCTGGCGCCCCAATGCGTGGCGGCCTTGCTGTCCCCCAGCACCGGCATCGTCGACAGCCATGGCTTCATGCTGGCTTTGCAGGGCGACTTCGAAGCGGCCGGCGGCATGGTGGCGCTGGGCTCGCCGGTTGACTCGGCGCAGCTGTCGCGAAATGGCGCGCCGCACCGGGTGCGCATGGCCGATGGCAGCGAAGTCGCGGCCCGGGCAATCGTCAATTCGGCATCGCTGCACGCCTGCGCGCTGGCGCGCCGCTTCGGCGGCCTGGCGGCCGCGCATGTGCCGCGCGAGTCGTTCGCCAAGGGCAACTACTACGCGCTGGCCGGCCGGGCGCCGTTCTCCCGCTTGATCTATCCTGCGCCGACCGATGCCTGGCTGGGCGTGCACCTGACGCTGGACCTGGGCGGCCAGGCGAAATTCGGCCCGGACCTGGAGTGGCTGGATGTGGCCGGTGCGGACCAGATCGACTACCGGGTCGATCCCCGGCGGGCGGAAGGGTTTTACGAAAGAGTACGGCACTATTGGCCCCAGCTTGCCGATGGCTCGCTGCAGCCCAGCTACAGCGGCGTGCGGCCCAAGATCCATGCGCCGGGCGAGAGCGCTCCGGACTTCCGCATCGACGGGCCTTCGCTGCACGATGTGCCCGGATTGGTTAACCTGTTCGGGATCGAATCACCCGGACTGACCAGTTCGATGGCCATTGCCGAGGAGGTGGCGGCACTGCTGGAAAGGATTTCACAATGAAAGGCGCGGCTTTCGCTTCACTGCTGTCGGCGACCGGCCTGGCGCTGTCGCAGACGCTGCCGCAGGTGACGGTGAGCGCGACGCGTACCGAGGCCGCGCCGTTCGACGTGCCGGCTTCGGTGGATGTGATCGACGGCGAGCAATTGCGCTCGGCCGGCCGGCCGGAGATCAACCTGTCGGAAAGCCTGGTCTTCGTGCCCGGCGTCAGCGCGCGTGACCGGCAGAACTACGCGCAGGACATGCAGTTGTCGATCCGCGGCTTCGGTGCCCGTTCGACCTTCGGCGTGCGCGGCGTGCGAATCTATGTCGACGGAATTCCGGCGACGATGCCCGACGGCCAGGGGCAGTTGTCCAATATCGACCTGACCACGGCGGGCCGGGTGGAGGTCCTGCGCGGTCCGTTCTCGGCGCTGTACGGCAACTCCTCCGGCGGCGTGGTGCAGGTGTTCACCGAGACGGGCGAAGGCCCGCCGCTGGTAACCGGCAGCCTGGCGGTCGGCAGCAACGGCCTGTACCGGCCCGGCCTGCGGGCCAGCGGCTCGAGCCAGGGCCTGTCTTACGTGGTCAGCGCCAACAACCTGGCGAGCGACGGCTGGCGCGAACACAGCGAGGTGTCGCGCGGGCTGGGCAATGCGCGGCTGGACATCAAGCGCAGCGAGGACAGCAACTGGACGGTGGTCGCCAATGCCATCGAGATGCACGCGCAGGACCCGCTCGGCCTGACCCGTGCGCAATTCGAAGCCGATCCGCGCAGCGCCGATTCGTCGGCCACGCAATTCAATACCCGCAAGTCGGTGCGCCAGAACCAGCTCGGGGTGATCCACGAGGACCGCCTCGCCGGCGGCGATCGCTTGCGCCTGATGCTCTATGGCGGCCAGCGCGACACCACGCAGTACCAGGCGATCCCGGTCGCGACGCAGCTCAATCCGTTGCATCCCGGCGGCGTGATCGGGCTCGAGCGGCAGTACGGCGGCGCCGACCTGCGCTGGATCTCGAACACCACGCTGGCCCAGGCGCCGCTGGAACTGGTCGCGGGCCTCTCCTACGACCGCATGCAGGAGCTCCGAAAGGGCTGGCAGAACTTCGAGGGCACCGAACTCGGTGTCCAGGGTGCATTGCGGCGCGACGAGGACAACGTTGTGTCCAACCTCGATCCCTACCTGCAGGGGGTCTGGAAATTCACGCCGCGCTGGAGCCTCACCGCGGGCCTGCGCCGCAGCAGCGTCAAATTCTCCTCGTCGGACAACTATGTGGTGGGCGCCAACGGCAACGACAGCGGCTCAGTGCAATACGGTGCCACCTTGCCGGTGGCCGCATTGATGTTCGCCCTGTCGCCGCAGACCCATTGGTACGCGTCCTGGGGCCGCGGCTTCGAGACGCCGACCTTCAATGAGCTGGCTTACCGGCCCGACGGCACGGCCGGATTGAATTTCGCGCTCAAGCCGTCGCGCAGCAACAATCTGGAGTTCGGCGCCAAGGGTCGCTTGAACGGCGCCGGCGACCGGCGCAGCGAGTGGAGCGCCGCCGTCTTCCAGACCGACACCGACGAGGAGATCGTCACCCTCACCAACAGCGGCGGGCGCAGCACGTTCCAGAACGCGGGCGCCACGCGCCGGCGCGGCGTCGAGTTGGCCTGGGGCGCATCGCTGGCGCGCAACTGGCAAGTGCAACTGGCCCAGACCTGGCTGGACGCGCGCTACCGCGACGCGTTCGACACCTGCAACACCACACCGTGCACCCGGCCGGTCACGATCCCCGCCGGCAACCGCATCCCGGGGACGGCGCAGGCTATGACGGCGGCGCAGATCGCATGGCAACCGGTGCGCGGCTGGCGTGCGGGTGCAGAGTTCCGGCAATCGGCCAAGGTGTACGTCAACGACGCCAACAGCGACGCGGCCGGCTCCTTCAGCACCTGGGCCTTGCACGCGGGCTATGTGTTCGACGTGAAGGGATGGGCGCTGGCGGCCACGGCGCGGGTCGACAACCTGTTCGATCGACGCTATGCCGGCTCGGTGATCGTCAACGAAAGCAACGGCCGCTATTTCGAATCGGCGCCGGGTCGCAGCTACGTCCTGAAGCTGGTGGGCAGCTACGCTTTCTGAGCGCCGACGCGAAATTGCCGGATGGCACGAGCTGATTCGCTCACCAGCGCCGGGCCGCAGTAGATGAGGCCGGTGT
Organism: Comamonadaceae bacterium; assembly: GCA_012274225.1. Taxonomy (GTDB): domain Bacteria; phylum Pseudomonadota; class Gammaproteobacteria; order Burkholderiales; family Burkholderiaceae_C; genus Ramlibacter. The sequence goes on from JAAOZX010000027.1 coordinate 3,388, forward strand.
AGATCTGCACCAGGTCGGCGCCGGCCCGGATCTTGGACACTGCATCCGCCGCGCTCATCACGCCGCCGACACCGATGATCGGAAATCGGGGGCCGAGCGCTGCACGCAATTGCCCCACTACCCGGTTGCTGGGTTCCAGCACCGGCGCGCCGCTGAGGCCCCCGGCCTCCTCGGCGTGGGGCAGGCCCTTCACCGCGCCGCGGCTCACGGTGGTGTTGGTCGCCACCACCCCGTCCATGCCGTGGCGCTGCAGTGCCGCCGCGATCGCGTCAACCTGGGCCTCGTCCAGGTCCGGTGCGATCTTCAGGAAGATCGCAACGCGCCGGCCGTGCTGGCGCGCCAGGGCTGCGCGCCGCTCGGCGATCGCCCCCAGCAACACGTCCAGCGCCTGGTCGTCCTGCAGTGAGCGCAGGTTGCTGGTGTTCGGGCTGGAGATGTTGATGGTGACGTAATCCGCGTGGGCATAGACGCCGTCCAGTCCTTTGAGGTAATCGCTGGCGGCGTCGGCGATCGGCGTTGCCGCGTTCTTGCCGATGTTCAGGCCGAGAATGCGCCCCTTGCTGCGAAACGATGACTTCTGGACATTGGCGACGAAGGCATCGAGCCCGTCGTTGTTGAAGCCGAGCCGGTTGATCAGCGCGCGCGCCTGCGGAAGGCGGAACATGCGCGGCTTGGGGTTGCCCGGTTGCGGCTTCGGCGTCACCGTGCCAACCTCGATGAAGCCGAAGCCCATCGCGCCCAGCGCGTCGATGCAGCGTGCGTTTTTGTCCAGCCCCGCGGCCAGGCCCACCCGGTTCGGAAACCGCAGCCCCGCCAGCTCGATCGGGTCGTCGATCATGCTGCCGGCATAGGCGCGCTCCATGGGCGTGCCGTGCAATCGCGCCAGCGACCGCAGGGTCAGTTCGTGGGCGCTTTCGGGATCCAGCCGGAACAGGAAAGGGCGGGCGAGCCAGTAGGGCAGCAGCGGCATGGATAATTCCGGGATTCGTCTCAACCGAGGATTGTCGCGTGACCCAGGATGAACTCAAAGCACAGGTCGGTCAGGCCGCGCTGCAGTACGTGGTGGCGGGCGAAGTGGTCGGGGTGGGCACCGGGTCGACCGTGAATCATTTCATCGCCGCCCTCGCCATCATGAAGGATCGCATCGCCGGCGCGGTATCGAGCTCGAACGCCTCTACCACGCGCCTGCAGGCGCTGGGCATCAAGGTGTTCGACGCCAACGAGGTGGGAGACGTCGCCGTCTACATCGATGGTGCTGACGAGATCGATTCGCGCGGCTTCATGATCAAGGGCGGCGGCGCCGCGCTCACGCGCGAGAAGATCGTCGCCGCGCAATGCCGGCGCTTCGTCTGCATCGCCGACGAATCCAAGCTGGTGGACGTGCTGGGACGTTTTGCGGTGCCGGTGGAAGTGATTCCCATGGCGACCCAACGCCTGGTGCGCCAGTTCGCGGCGCTGGGTGGCTCTGCCCGGGTCCGGCTGAAGGACGGTCAGCCGCTGGTCACCGACAACGGCCAGCACATCCTGGACGTGAGCGGGCTGGCGATCGCCGACCCGATCGGCTTCGAGACCGAAGTCAATCAGTGGCCAGGGGTGGTGACGGTGGGCGTATTCGCCCACCAGAAGGCCAGCGTGTGCCTGTTGGGCACCGCCGACGGCATCCGCACGCTGGTGTACTGATCAGAATCGGATGCCGGTCGGGTTGTCGGCTGGTCGCTGCTGGCTCTCGGACGGCGGGCTGGCAGGTTGAGGCGATTCGGGCGCGGGCCTGGCACGCGCCGGGGCCGGCTGCTGCGCCACCACCAGCGGCGTGGCCGGCGGTCCGCTGTAGCCCGCAGGCAGTATCGACGACGTGGGGTAACCCGCCGCGTCGAGGAACTTCGCCCATTCGACCTCGGAGAAGCCTTTGAGCTGCTGCTGACCGATGGTCAGGACGGGCAGCGTCGGAACACCGGTGATGCGGCCGAGCGCATCGATGTCTTCGTTGGTGGTAACCGTCTTTTCGGTGAACGGAATGCCGCGGCTGGTTAGCAGCGACCGCCCGGTAACGCA
>JAAOZX010000195.1 GCA_012274225.1 Comamonadaceae bacterium
CGCAGCCGGCGCCGGCCTTGGCCGCATGGAACTTGCGCCCGTCGACCACGAGCTTCGCGCCTTCCCGCTCGCCGATGTCGATGTAGCCGGTGATGCGCCCGTGCGCCGAGCTCGAGACGATCGGTCCCATCTCGGCGTCCAGCTCGAGGCCATTCTTGATCTTCAGGGCCTTGGTGCGCTCAGCCAGCAGCGGCATGATCTTGTCCGCCGCATCACCGACCAACACCGCCAGCGAGATCGCCATGCAGCGCTCGCCGGCCGAGCCGTAGGCCGAGCCGATCAGCGCGTCGACGGTCTGCTCCAGGTCGGCATCGGGCATGACCACCATGTGGTTCTTGGCGCCGCCCAACGCCTGCACCCGCTTGCCGTGGCGCGCGCCGGTCTCATAGATCTTCTGCGCGATGGCGGTGGAGCCGACGAAGGAAACCGCCTTGACGTCCGGATGAACCAGCAGCGCGTCGACCGCGTCCTTGTCGCCCTGGATCACGTTGAAGACACCATCCGGCAGGCCGGCCTGCTTGAGCAGCTGCGCCATCATCAGCGACGCCGACGGATCGAGCGGACTGGGCTTGAGCACGAAGCAATTGCCCGCGGCGATGGCCACCGGGTACATCCACATCGGCACCATCACCGGGAAGTTGAACGGCGTGATGCCGGCGACGACCCCCAGTGGCTGGCGCATCGTCCAGTTGTCGATGCCGGTGGAGACCTGGTCGGTGTAGTCGCCCTTGAGCAGCTGCGGGATGCCGCAGGCGAATTCGACGATGTCGATGCCGCGCGAGACTTCACCGACGGCGTCGGTGAACACCTTGCCATGTTCGGCCGTGATCGCGCGCGCCAGGTCCTCACGTTTGTGGTTCAGCAGTTCCAGGAACTTGAACATCACGCGCGCGCGCCGGATTGGCGGGGTTTCGGCCCAGGCCGGGAAAGCAGCTTGCGCGGCCGCGACGGCGGCCGCCACTTCGTTCGTGTTGGCCAGCGCCACCTGACCGGTGATGGCGCCGGTGGCCGGGTTGAAGACGTCGGCGCGGCGGCCGCTCTGGCCGGGGACGACGCGGCCGGCGATCCAGTGTTCGATGGCGGCGGTACCGCTCTTTTGCAGTGACTTCTGGGTTGCGTTCATGGGGACGGTTTCCTATGGGGCGATGTCGCCAGTCTAGCGCGGCAGCGGGCCTTGAAAATCACGCGCCGCTGCTAGGACAACCAGTCGGCCGGAACCTGCACCGGCATGCACAACAGGATCTGCGCCATGCCCTTGCCCAGCGGATCGTTGCGCAGCGAGGCCATGCCGCCGCCGTCCAGCGCCTGCGCGCAGAGGAAGTTGAGCGCATGAATGCCCGGCACGTCGAAGCGCGTCACCGTGCCCTTGACACGGTGGGCCAGCCACGCGGCGACCCGTGCCTCGCTCAACTGTTCGCGCAGCAGCGGCAACCATTCGGGTCGCCGCGCCACGATGCCGATGTTGGAGCTGTCGCCCTTGTCGCCGCTGCGCCCCCAGGCGACTCGGATCAGCGGCACCTCGACGTGCGGTTCGGGGAGGCAGGGCGCCGCTGCCGGCTCCGGCCCGGCGGAAAGTGTGGGCACCGGAGCCTGGCCGGTGGGGATTTCGACCGGCTCGGTTCGCTCGTTCAGCACGACCTGCGGCTGCAGCAAGGCCTTGTCCAGGAGAAACGCGAACTGCCGGATCGAAGGCGAAGGCCGCGGCCGTCCATCCGCTCCAGTGGTGCCGGGTGACCAGGACGTGCCCGCTGGCGCGATCTCGCGCGCGAAGAGCTCGAGCGCGGCTTTCTGGCTGTGCATCACGGCCACCCGCAGCACCGCCTCGCGGACCGCGCCGGTGCGCGCCTGCGGCCCGAAGTTGCTCTCTTCCGAGCCCAGCACCTCGATCAGGCTGCGGCGGTAGTCCTCCAGCCCATGCTGGGCGAACAGTTCGCGCGTGCGCTCGAGGATCGCTTCGCCGGTGCGCTGGGCCTTGCGCGCCGCGTCCACGCCGACGATGGTCAATTGCGCGCTGCAGCGAAAGCCGTCCATGAAGGTGGCCGAGACCTTGTAGGCCGGCCCGGGCGCCAGCCCGCGCGCGCCCTGCACCCGAACCCGGTGCTCACCCAGCGTCTGCAGCCGCACCTGGCTGAAGTCGCAGGTCACGTCCGGCAGCAGGTAGCGGCGCGGATCGCCGATTTCATAAAGCATCTGCTCACTGATCACTGCCTCTGTGACCAGGCCGCCGGTTGCCGGCGGCTTGGTGACGACAAAGCTGCCGTCCGCCGCGCACTCGATCACCGGATAGCCGATGTGCGCCCAGTCGGGTACCGCTTCCCAATCGGTGTGCAGCCCGCCGGTGGCCTGGCAGCCGCATTCGATGATGTGGCCGGCCAGGCTGCCTTGCGCCAGGCGGTCGAAGTCGTGCGGCCCCCAGCCGAATTCGTGCATCAGGGCCCCCAGCGTCACGGCGCTGTCGACACAGCGGCCGGTCACCACGATCTGGGCGCCGGCGTCGAGCGCCTGCTTCACCGGCAGCGCGCCGAGGTAGGCATTGGCCGTGAGCAGCCGTTGGGGCAGAGGCGCGCCGCTTTGCAGTTCGGTCACGCCCTGGGCGCGCAGCTGCGGCACCAGCGGCATCACGTCGTCGCCCAGGACGACGGCGACCCGGACTGTCAGCCCCTGCTCGGCCGCCAGCGCGGCAATGGCCTGGGCGCAGGCTTGCGGGTTGACACCGCCCGCGTTGCTGATCACGCGGATGCCCTGGGCTACCACGTCCTTCAGGACGTCCTTCAAGGTCACGGTGACGAAATCGGTGGCGTAGCCCAGCGCCGGGTCCTTGCTGCGCGCCGCGGCCAGGATCGACATCGTGAGTTCGGCGAGGTAATCGAACACCAGGTAGTCGACCTCGCCCCGCCGCACCAGCTGCGGCGCACCCACGCTGCTGTCGCCCCAAAAGCCCGAAGCGCCGCCGATGCGAACGGTTGGCTTGGGCATCTTCACCGGCCGCTCCATCGGGGCTTGCGCTTTTGCTGGAA
>JAAOZX010000196.1 GCA_012274225.1 Comamonadaceae bacterium
CACCTGGTCCTCGGTCACCATGTCGCCGGGCTTCACGTGCCAGGCCACCAGTTCGACCTGGGCAATGCCTTCGCCGATGTCGGGCATCTTGATGATGTAGTTGCTCATGATCAGGCTTCCATCGTGCGACGCATGGCGGCGCCGACCCGCTGCGGGCCGGGGAAGTAGGCCCATTCCTGGGCGTGCGGGTAGGGCGTGTCCCAGCCGGCGATGCGCTCGATCGGCGCTTCCAGGTGATAGAAACAGTGTTCTTCCACCAACGCCACCAGTTCGGCGCCAAAGCCGCTGGTTCGCGTCGCCTCGTGCACCACCACACAGCGGCCGGTCTTCTTGACCGAATCCACGAGGGTCGCGAGGTCCAGCGGCCAGATCGAACGCAGGTCGATGATCTCGGCGTCGATGCCGGTTTCCCGGGCCGCGCATTCGGAGACCCAGACCATGGTGCCGTAGGTCAGCACCGTCAGGTCCTTGCCGGGGCGGAACACCGACGCGGATTCCAGCGGCACCGTGTAATAGCCTTCGGGCACTTCGCCCATGGCATGCTGCGACCACGGCACCACCGGCCGGTCGTGATGGCCGTCGAAGGGGCCGTTGTACAGGCGCTTGGGCTCCAGGAAGATGACCGGGTCGTCGTTCTCGATCGACGAAATCAGCAGGCCCTTGGCGTCGTACGGATTGCTCGGCATTACGGTGCGCAGGCCGCACACATGCGTGAACAGCGCTTCCGGGCTCTGGCTGTGGGTCTGGCCGCCGTAGATGCCGCCGCCGCAGGGCATGCGGATGGTGATCGGCGCGGTGAAGTCGCCGGCCGAGCGGGAACGCAGCCGTGCCGCTTCCGACACGATCTGGTCGGACGCAGGGTAGAAGTAATCGGCGAACTGGATCTCCACCACCGGCCGCAAGCCGTAGGCGCCCATGCCGACGGCCGTGCCGACGATGCCGCCCTCGGAGATCGGCGCGTCGAAGCAGCGCGACTTTCCGTACTTGGCCTGCAGGCCTTCGGTGACGCGGAACACGCCGCCGAAATAGCCCACGTCCTGGCCGTAGACGACCACGTTGTCGTCGCGTTCCATCATCACGTCCATCGCCGAGCGCAGCGCCTGGATCATGGTCATGGGGCTGGTCTTGCCCCGGGCATCCGCCGTCGCCGCCGCTTCCATCTCTTTGGTTTGCGTCAGCATGATCAGACTCCCAGTTGCTGGCGTTGCACCCGCAGGTGTTCGGGCATGTCCTTGTAGACATCGTCGAACATCGCCGCCGGGCTGGGGATGTGGCCGTCGAGCAGGGTGCCGTAGCTCTCGGCTTCCTTCTGCGCCGCCATCACCTCCGCCTCCAGTTCGGCCTGCGCCTGCGCGTGCTGCGCATCGGACCATTCGCCGATCGCGATCAGGTGCTGCTTCAGGCGGGCGATCGGGTCGCCCAGCGGGAAGCGCTGCCAATCGTCGGCCGGGCGGTACTTGGACGGATCGTCCGAGGTGGAATGGGGACCGCCCCGATAGGTGACCCACTCGATCAGCGTCGGACCGAAATTGTTGCGGGCCCGCTCGGCGGCCCACAGCGACGCCGCGTACACCGCGAGGAAGTCGTTGCCGTCGACTCGCAGCGACGCAATGCCGCAACCCACGCCGCGCGCCGCGAACGTCGTCGCTTCGCCGCCGGCGATCGCCTGGAAAGTCGAGATCGCCCACTGGTTGTTGACCACGTTCAGGATCACCGGGGCGCGGTACACGTGTGCGAAGGTGAGCGCGGTGTGAAAGTCGGCCTCGGCGGTGGCGCCGTCACCGATCCAGCCCGACGCGATCTTGGTGTCGCCCTTGATCGCGGAAGCCATGGCCCAGCCCACCGACTGGATGAACTGCGTCGCGAGATTGCCCGAGATCGAGAAGAAGCCGGCCCGCTTGTACGAGTACATCACCGGCAATTGCCGGCCCTTGAGCGGGTCGCGCGCATTGCTCATCAACTGGCAGATCAACTCGACCATCGGAACGTCATCGCGCGACAGCAACAGGCTTTGCTGTCGATAAGTCGGAAAGCACATGTCCCCTTGCTGCAGCGCCTGTGCGTGGGCCGTGCCTATCGCTTCCTCGCCCAGGCTTTGCATGTAGAACGAGAGCTTGCGCTGGCGCTGCGCCATCAGCATGCGGGCGTCGAAGATGCGCGTCTTCATCATGGCGCGCAGGCCCTTGCGCAGTCGCGCCGGCTCGATCTTCGGCGTCCACGGGCCCACAGCCTTGCCCTCTTCGTCGAGCACCCGGATCACGCCATAGGCCAGGTCGCTGGTGTCGAAGGGGGTGGTGTCCACCGGCGGGCGGCGCACGACGCCGGCGGGCGAAAGATGCAGGTAGGAGAAGTCGGTTGCGCAGCCGGGACGCCCGGAGGGCTCCGGCACATGCAGACGCAGTGCGGGTTGGCTCATTGCTTATCACTCCGCGCCGATTGTGTCGACGCCTGTCGAAAAAAGGGGGCCGCTGTCAGCGGATAGCCGCAACGTCCCCGAGCAGGTTGAGTGTAGGTGAAAAGGTCCGGTTAGTGGGTGCTCATCTATTCGCAGCAGGCCGCCCATCGGAGTTCCTGTCGAGCTGTCGAGCGCAGCGGTTCCTCGTGTTGGATGTGCTATGGACACGCCATGTCCGATGGAGGTATGGTTCCCGCGTGTGAGTGGACCGATCGGAATGCCTCGCCAATCCGATTCAACGACATCACCGTAGGTAGGGGCAGCCGAAAATGGTAAAGCAGAACGCATCAGCCGCCGCATCGCACCCCTTGGCCTCCGAGCAGCCGGAAAGGCCCAATACCCGCGTGCGGCGACTTTCGGCGGCACGCGGACCCACGTCGCGCCGGGAGGCGAAGGTCCAGAGTGTCCTCGATGCCAGCCTGCGACTGAACCAGCTGCGCAGCAGTCCAAAGATGCACGCGCTCCTGGTCGAGGAAGTCGCCAAGCTCCTGGGCGCCCTGCGCGTGCTGCTCGTGCTCGAATCGGACGAGCGCGGACCCATCGCCGGATCGCTGGTCCCCGGGGGGGAACATCCGGGCGCACTGTTGCAGGCCATCGCGCCCTGGCTCGATGAAGCGCGCCGCACCCGCGCTGTTCGCCTGCGGCACGGCCCTCCAGGCGTCCCCAACATCGAGCAGCGCTCCTGCATCGTGGCGCCCTTGCAGGCGCAAAGTCGTCTTCTCGGTTATCTCTATGCCGACGTGGAAGGCCGCATAGGCCGCTTTGACGCGAGCCACTGCGAGCTCATCGGGATGTTTGCCGCCCAGGCTGCCGTGGCGCTGGCCAACCAGCAGTGGATGCAGAAGCTCGAACGCAAGGCGCAGGTATCGACCGCGGCGCTGGCCGAGCGCGTTGGCGAACTCGAAGTGATAGCGACGATCCAGCGTGCCGTCGCGGGCCGCCTCGACTTTGAGGGCATCGTGAAGATGGTCGGTGACAAGCTGCGCGAGGTCTTCGGCACCGGCGACCTGAGCATCCTCTGGTGGGACCCGGCCACCGAAATGGTCCAGACCCTCTACAACTACGAGCATGGCTTGCCGATACCGCACCGGCCGCCCCGCAAGGTCGACCCGGACAGCAGGATGCGCAGGTTCCTCGAATTGCTCAAGCCGCTGGTGCTCAACACCCGCGCCGAACAGACCGCGATGGACATTCAGCCGGCACCGGGGACCGACTGGTGCCATTCGCTCGTCGTCGTGCCGATCGTCGCCGGTGATCGAATCCTGGGATTCATCGGAGTGCAGGATCATGAGCGTGAATACGCTTTCGACGCAGCGCGGGTGAGTTTGCTCGACACGGTGGCTTCGAGCATGGGCGTGGCGCTGGAAAACGCGCGCCTGGTCGATGACATCCGGCTGGCGCTGGCTCACCAGACAGCCGCTGCCGAGGTCTTGCAGGTCGTCAGCAGTTCGATGGCCGATGCGCAACCCGTCTTCGA
>JAAOZX010000028.1 GCA_012274225.1 Comamonadaceae bacterium
ACGTCAAGCTGCTGCAAACGGCTGGCCAGGTGACTTTCCAGCGGTATGCGGCCGACGGCACGGCCATCGGGTCACCAGGACCGGTGGCCGACACGGCCCAGCTCGCGGGCGGAGTCGTTGCCTTGACGGGAGGCGGTTTTGCAGTGGTCTGGCTTCAAAACGGCGTGGCCATGACGAGGGCATTCTCAGCCGATGGCACGCCGCTGGGCGAACCCGTCGCGCTCGCGCCGAACACTCTCGGCCCGATCGACTGCGGCCGGAACGGAACCGCGGCAATCTGCCCGGCATTCCAGAATCCGAGCGGTGTCATCGCCTCTGCCGACGGCGGATACGTCGTGGCGTGGATGGATGGCACCGGCATCGGCACAGTGGGCGGCAGCTTCGCCCGCCAATTCCGTGCCGACGGCAGCCCGGCCAGCACCGTGGTCGGTCGCATTGGCAATGCGGTCATCGGCCCGATCGCGGCAGTCAGCCCGGACGCATTCGTGATGGCGATCAGCGACGTCGGCGGCATCACCGCGCTGCGCGTGATCGCGGTCCCCCTGAGGTAGTCGCTTTCTAAAGGTGTGGGGCTTCACCTAGCTCATCCATTCATTCACATTCCTAACCAGTATCACTGCCGACGCCGTGGTTATCACAGGGTAAGTCCCGATCAGTCGCCGCAGGTAGTTCAGTAACTTAACTAACCCGGATCACACCGGGGATTAGGAGACTGATCATGACGATCTACCCGCGCCGCCTTGTGCCCCTCGCTTCGGTCGCGTTGCTTGCCGCAGCCGTCACCGGCTGTGGCGGGTCCGACGACAACGGGCTGCCCCAGCTCACCCAGGCGCAGTCGGCGCCGTTGCAGGGCAATTGCTCGGACCTTGCGTCCCGGATTTCCTTCCCCAACACGGCGATCACCGCCGCGACTTCCGTGCCGGCCGGCTCGCTCACCGTTGCCGGAACGCCGGTGCCGGCGCACTGCCAGGTCACCGGCAAGATGTACCAGCGCGTGAGCGCAGTCGACGGCAAGAACTACGCAATCGGGTTCGAAATGCGGCTGCCCAACGACTGGAACGGCCGGTTCTTCTACCAGGCCAATGGCGGCATCGACGGCAGTGTGGTCCCGGCCACCGGCGCCATCAGCGGCGGCGGTCCGCTGTCCGGCGCGCTGACGATGGGCTTTGCGGTGATCAGTTCGGACGCCGGCCACGTCGGCTCGCAGGGACCGTTTTTCGGCATCGATCCACAGGCGCGGCTGGACTACGGCTACCAGGCAGTGGGCAAGCTGACGCCGATGGCCAAGAACGTGATCCAGACTGCCTACGGCAAGGGACCCGACCGGTCGTACATCGGCGGCTGCTCCAACGGCGGCCGGCACACCATGGTGGCGGCGGCGCGCTACGCGGCTGACTACGACGGCTTCCTGGTCGGCGACCCGGGCTTCCGGCTGCCGCTGGCGGCGATCGCCAACATGGCGGGCGCGCAGAAGTACGCGGCGCTGGCGACCACGACCGGCGACATCTCGACCGGCTTCACGCAACCCGAGCGCGCGCTGGTGTCGAACGCGGTGCTCGCCAAGTGCGATGCGCTCGACGGCGCGACCGACGGCCTGGTGCAGGACACCAAGGCCTGCCAGGCCGCGTTCGACCTGAATCGCGACGTGCCCACCTGCACCGGCGCGCGCGATGGCACCTGCCTGTCGGCGGCGCAGAAGTCGTCGATCGGCCAGTTGTTCGCCGGCGCGACCACCAGCACCGGCGCCAGGATCTACCAGAGCTTCCCCTATGACGCGGGCCTGGGCACCGCCGGTTGGGCGATCTGGAAATTCACCTTTTCGCAGCAACTCGATCCCGGCGCGGTGGGCATCATCTGGGAGGTGCCGCCGGAAGACCCGGCGACCTTCAACGGCTCGAACTTCGCGTTGACGGGCAATGTGGACACCATGCTGACCAAGGTCAATGCCACCAATGCCACCTACACGGAAAGCGCGATGTCCTTCATGACCCCGCCCAACGCCACCGACCTGTCCACGCTGAAGAGCCGAGGTGCGAAGCTGATGGCCTATCACGGCACCAGCGACCCGATCTTCTCGTTCGACGACACGGCAGCGTGGTATACCGCGCTCGCCGCAGCCAACGGCGGCGACGCCAGCAACTTCGCGCGCCTCTACCGGGTCCCCGGCATGAACCACTGCGCCGGCGGCCCCACGGTCGATCAGTTCGACATGCTCACGCCGCTGGTGAACTGGGTGGAAAAAGGCCAGGCCCCCGACAGCGTGACGGCCACGGCCCGCGGCGCCGGCAACCCGGGCGGTGTCAACACCGATGTGCCCGCAACCTGGGCGCCCAACCGCACCCGGCCGCTGTGCACGTACCCGAACGTCGCGCGCTACAAGGGCACGGGCAGCCTGGAAGACGCGGCGAACTTCGCTTGCGCGGCGCCGGGTTGAGCATCGGCTCCGCGAGCCCAGGTTCCCGACCCGAACCAGCGCGCCGCGGCGATCACGGGTTTGCGGCGGCTGCCTTTGGCAGAACCATTTTGAAGCTCACGCGCCGCGCCGCCATGGAAACGCTCACATCCCCGCCATGGGCTTGAGCGATTTCGCGCACGATGAACAATCCGAGCCCCAGGTTGCTGCGCGGACCGCCCGCCGCCGTCGAGTGGCGCCGCAGCGGCTCGAACAGGTTTTGCAGCACCTCGCGCGGGATGGGTTCGCTCTCATTTTCCGTGGACACTTCCACCGTGTGGTCACGCCCGTGCACTGCCACAGCCACGGGCGTGCCTGCAGGGCTGTACTGCGCGGCATTGAACACGAGGTTGGCCAGCGCCTCGCGCACGCGCGACCCATCGAAATGACCGCTCGTGTCGCCCGCCACGTCGAGCTCGATTTTCACGAGAGGAAGCGCGCGTTGAAGCAGGTCCACCTCTTCCCTGCACACCAGCGCCAGATTCACCGTGCTGCGGTGAACGGCCATTCCGACGCCAAGCCTTGACTTGTTGTATTCCAGCAGGGAGTCGAGCAGCGCCTCCAGCCGCCGGCCGTTTCGCAGCAGTGCCCGCGCGAGCTCGGGAACACGGGCTTCGGTGTGCTCATGCTGCAACACCTCGGCTGTCAGCAGCATTGCGTTCAGTGGCCCGCGCAGGTCATGGCCCAGCACTCCCAGGAAGATGTCGCGCCAGCGCTCGATCTCGGCTGCGTGAAACCCCACCGACTCCGCCACGGCCTGGTCAATGGCCTCATTGAAGCGCAACGTATCTTCGAGCACCTGTACACCCCGCCCCCGGCGCGCATCCGCCCAGAGGCGCAAGACAGTGGACCGGAGCACCCGGTACTCCGCCACCAGCTGTTCGGTGTTCAGGCCGCTGCGCGCGCGCAGCTGACCATGGGATTGCGCCGCCGTCTTGGCAGCGACTGTCGGTACGCCTCCCAGAGACTTGGTGATGGACTGCGCCCGCGTCTGGGGTTGCTCGAGGTCGCGCGCGATGGCTTCGAGCACCAGCGGCAGATCATCTCTCAGGGTCGAAAGGGCCGCACCGCCGAGCTGCGGCAATCCGGCCGCATACCGTACCGACTCGGCAACGATCTGCTCGCGCGCCGAATCGATGAACGCGGCCAGTTTCATGATGCAACTCCTCTTTCACTGTCCACCGCACTGCAATGTCCCTGGTTAGTATGCGCGTGTGCCCAGGAAAGTTCTAATCATCGACGATCACCGGGATTCGGCAGTGATGCTGGCCGCCGTGCTCAGGCTCCGAAACCCTGAATTCGCTGTTCAGATTGCCCACGACGGCGAGTCGGGTTTGGCGTTCGTCTTGGCCAATCAGCACGACGTCGTGATCGTGGATCTGAACCTGTCGGGGATCGACGGCGCCGACATCGCCATGCAAATCAGGCGCCAGCGGGAGCGTGCGCCCCCGGTCTTGATTGCCCTGTCGGGCAACGTTGCCGCCATTGCGCGCCACCAGGGCAGCCGGGGAGGTGGCTGTCGTTCCTCTCACGCCCGGCTCACGCCCACGCTGCGGCGAACATGCAGACCGGGCGTGAGGGCAAGCTTGGCGATGAAGTCGGACAGGCTGTTCAGCGACACGTCATGCCCCTTGAACGGCTCGCCCTTTTGCGTGA
>JAAOZX010000197.1 GCA_012274225.1 Comamonadaceae bacterium
ACCTCCCCCCCCGCAACCGGCAGGCCCGCCGCCTTGCCCCAGACCAATCCCCAGGACAAGCCCTTCACGCCCGAGGTGCTGGACCGTTCGGTCATCGCCGCGCCGCTGCAGGAGATGCTGAAGAGCGAGGACGAAGCGCTGCGCAACAACCCGGCGGCGCCGCGCCGGATGTACCACGTGATCATCGACCTGCATCTGGAGTATCCCGGGGGCCGGCCTGCTGCCCGGCAGCGGGTGCAGGAATTGCTCGAGGCGATCTTCCGCGAGGACCCCAGCCTGCCGCAGCCGGCTGACGGGAGCCTGGGCCTGGCCGACGAAACCAAATCCGAACAGTACCTGTTTGCCGAACTGGACGGACGGGTGATCCGCGAGCTGGTGCGCCGTGATCGCGCCGACGATCAGGCCAAGACGCGAACCGGACGCGCTGGCCGTCCGGCCATCTACCGCATCTGGCCCGACTTCCCGGTCAAGGCGCTGCTTTACAAGTCGGTGAGCACCATCAAGGCCGACGCGGCGCTCAATTCGTTTTCCACCACCGGCGAGAAGATCGTCTGGGCCGTGATGGATTCGGGCATCGACGCGCTCCATCCGCATTTCGACACCTGGAAGAACCTCGATCTGTCCGCGGTGTCGCTGCGGCACCGCGACCTCACGGCGCCGCCGGACCAGCCGGAGGACGAGAACGAACTGGCCGCACTGGTCGATCGCTACGGGCATGGGACCCATGTGGCCGGGATCATTGCGGGCTCACGCACGGCGGAGCAGGGAGACATCGTGGCCCGTACCCGCTACCGCGACGAGGCCGGCGAGGTCAAGGAGCAGACCGATACGCCTCCTCGCATTGCCGGGATCGCGCCGCGCTGCAAGCTGTTGAGCCTGAAAGTCCTCGACGACGACGGCAACGGCCGCGCCAGCAGCCTGATTGCCGCGATCACGGAGATCCAGCGCATCAACGGCAACGGCCGCTTCATCCGGGTCCATGGCGTCAACATGAGCGTGGGCTATGACTTCGAGCCCGAATGGTTCGCCTGCGGCCAGAGTCCGCTGTGTGTCGAGGTGAACCGGCTGGTCAAGTCGGGCGTGGTGGTGGTGGTCGCGGCGGGCAACACCGGTTACGGTTTTGCCCAGAGCGCGGCCCGCGGCACGGTGCCAGCGGGGCTGGGCCTGACCATCAACGATCCCGGCAACGCCGACCTGGCGCTGACGGTGGGCTCGACCCATCGCGACAGCCCGCACGTCTACGGCGTGTCGTACTTTTCATCCAAGGGCCCGACCGGCGACGGCCGCGCCAAGCCCGACCTGGTGGCGCCGGGCGAAAAGATCGTTTCATGCGCGACCAGCTGGTCGGCGGCTTCGCCGCCCGGGCAGATGGCGGTGCTCAAGCAGCAGCTGGCGCAGTGGGGAACGCCGGCCACGCCGGCTGCACCTGCGGGCGCGGCCCCGGCCGCGATGCCGCCGCGGGTCACGGCGCAATACAAGGAGGACAGCGGCACCAGCATGGCAGCACCTCATGTATCGGGGGCCATAGCGGCCTTCCTGTCGGTGCGCCGCGAATACATCGGCGAGCCCGAAAAGGTGAAGGAAGTCTTCGTGTCCACCGCCACCGACCTCAAGCGCGACCGCTATTTCCAGGGCACGGGACTGGTCGACCTCATGCGCGCGATTCAATCCGTCTGAACCGAAGGAGTACGTCATGGCTGACGAACTGGCTGGTTTTCCTTATTGCGAACTGGCCGTCAACAAGAGCGGGCTGGCCGTGGACGCGGGCGCGACGCAGAAGGCCGCGGACACGTTCGCGCAGGCCGGCGTGACGGACCTGTTCATCGTTTCGCACGGCTGGAACAACAACATGGAGGAAGCGCGCGGCCTGTACAAGGATTTCTTCACGGTCGTGCGCAAACTGCTGGACCAGAACGCCGTGCCGGGGCTGGACCGCAAGTTCGGCATCGCTGGCGTGCTGTGGCCGTCCAAGAAGTTCACCGACGAAGAGTTGATCCCCGGCGGTGCCGCCAGCGTGACGCCCTCGGCGCGCATCACGCTGCTGGCCAGGAAGATCGACGGCCTGAAGGGCGTCTTCACGGCGCCCAAGGCCGACGCCATCCTGCAGGAGGCCAAGGACCTGCTGCCGGACCTGGAAAGTACGCCGGCGGCGCGCGAGCAGTTCGGCCTGTTGATCCGCTCGCTGATGCCCAACATGGCCGGCGACAGCGAGGACGCTTCCAGGCAATTCGTCAAGATGGGCGGCGCCGACCTGATGCAGCGGCTGGCCGTGGTGGTGCTGCCGGCCGGACCGGCCCATCCGGGCGGCGGCGCCGTGTCCATGGGCGGCGCGGCGGGCGGCCCGGCCGGCGGGGCGGCCCTGTTCAATCCGTTCAGCGGCGTCACCGCGGCGGCGTCCAACCTGCTGAACCTGACCACCTTCTACCAGATGAAGGAGCGCGCCGGGATGATAGGGCGCACGGCGGTGAGTGACCTCGTCAAGGCGGTGGTGGCGCGCTCGCCCGACATCAAGTTGCACGTCGTCGGCCACAGCTTCGGCGCGCGGCTGGTGACCTCGCTGGTGCTGGGCAAGGAAGGCGCGCAGCCGCAGCAATTCGCCAGCATGGCGCTGTTGCAGGCGGCCTTCTCGCACAACGGCTTCGCCGACAAGTTCACCACCGTCGGCTTCTTCCGCAACGTGATTGCCGAGCATCGCGTGGCCGGGCCGGTCCTGGCAACCTGCACCGCCAACGACAAGGCGGTGGGGCTGGCCTATCCGTTGGCCTCGCTGATCGCCGGCCAGAATGCCAGTGCCTTCGGCGGCCCCACGGATCCCTTCGGCGGGCTGGGCCGCAACGGCGCGCAGAACACCACGGAGGCGGTGGCGGGCGAATTGCTGCCGGTGGGCAGTGCCTACGATTTCAAGTCGGGTTCGATCTTCAACCTGAACGCCGACAAGGTCATCAGCGGCCACTCGGACATTTGTAAACCCGAGGTTGCCTATGCCCTGCTGAAGTCGGTGGCCACCACATGAGCGCCGCGGTGCTGCGCATCGGCGACGATGGCCGCGCGGTGAAGGCGCTGCAGGCCGCGCTGCTCGAGCGCGGCTTCAATCCGGGCCGGGTCGACGGCGAGTTCGGCGGTGGCACGCAGGCCGCGGTGCTGGCATTCCAGCGCAGCGAGGGGCTGCTCGCCGACGGCATCGCCGGTCCGCGCACCCAGGCCGCGCTCGGCCTGGTCGACTCGCCCGAGCTACCCGACGCCAGCGCCGAAATGACGGTGCAGGTGGCGAGCCGGATGTGCCCGTTCACCCCGATCGGCAACATCAAGGCCAGCCTGCCGGTGCTGCTGGAGTCGCTGGGCCAGGCGGGCCTGGGCCATCGGACCATGACGCTGATGGCGGTGGCGACCATCCGCGCCGAGACCGAGTCGTTCCTGCCGATCAGTGAAGGACGCTCGCGGTTCAACACCTCGCCGTCCGGCCATCCGTTCGACCTCTACGACAACCGCCGGGACCTCGGCAACCGCGGCAGTCCCGATGGCGAGCGCTACCGGGGCCGCGGCTTCGTGCAATTGACCGGGCGTTTCAACTACGCGAAATACGGCCCACGGTTGCAGCCGCCGCTGAACCTGGAGCAGACGCCGGAGATGGCCAATGCCACCCGCGTCGCCGCCGACCTGCTGGCGACCTTCCTGGGCGCGAGCGAGCTGCAAATCAAGGACGCGTTGCTCAACGGCAACCTCCAGGCCGCGCGCCGCCTGGTCAACGGCGGCCTGAACGGCCTGGACCGCTTTGCCGAGGCTTACCGCATCGGCGACAGCCTGCTGCCGACCTGACGCTACTTGGCGAACAGCGAGTCGAGGTTGGCGAAAGCCTTGATCTCGATGGCGTTGCCCGAGGGGTCGAGGAAGAACATCGTGGCCTGCTCGCCCGGTTCGCCCTTGAAGCGGACATACGGGTCGATCACGAACTTCGTGCCGGCCGCCTTGAGCCGGTCCGCCATCACCTGCCATTGCGCGATCGTGAGGACCGCGCCGAAATGGCGGACCGGCACGTCGTGGTCGTCGACGCGGCTGGACTGGCGATGCCCGCATTCGTCGGGTGCCAGATGCGCGACGATCTGGTGGCCATAGAAGTTGAAGTCGATCCATCCGGCCGAACTGCGCCCTTCAGGGCAGCCGAGCAACTCGCCGTAGAAACGGCGCGCCGCGGCGAGGTCGTGCACGGGAAAAGCCAGGTGGAACGGCGGCATGGCGGTGGTGGGCGGCAGCATCTTGGAAACCGATCGTAAAAGCGATGAAGTGGAGGGACGGCGATGGCCCGTTGGGCCGGGCCCGTATTTTGCCCGTTCGACGCCACGGTCCTACACTTCGCAGGGTCAAAAACTCCCAGACTCATCCCATGGCCACTTCGAGAACCGTCAACTCCCGGATCCCAACCACCGCCGCCTGGCGCTACGGCACGCTGGCCATCGTGCTGCACTGGCTGCTGGCTGCGCTGATCGCGGGAATGGTCGCGCTGGGCTGGTACATGATGACCATCGAAAAGCAGCCGCAGGGCCCGTGGTACTTCGACCTGCACCGCTCCATCGGGCTGGTAGTGGCCGCGCTGGTGATACTGCGCGTGCTGTGGCGATCGACCCATGGGCCGGCGCCGTTGCCCGCCAGCCTGCCGCGCTGGCAGCTGCAGGCTTCCTCTGTCATCCACTGGCTGCTCTACGTTTGCATGATCGTGATGCCGATCACCGGTATCCTGGGCGCGGAGTACAACCGGTCCGGTCTCAAGTTCTTCGGGCTGGCCCTGCCGACCTGGAGCGCGCCCAACCGGGAGCTGTCGCACCTGTTCTTCAACATTCATTCGTTTACCGTCTGGATCCTGGCCGGTCTGGTGGTGCTGCACGCGGCGGCGGGGTTCAAGCACCTGCTGGTCGAGCGCGACGCGGTGTTCCAGCGCATGTGGTTCTGAGTAATTCTCTGAAGAATCGCTCGGCTCTGCCGGTCCTGTTCGCACCAATCAGCCGCTGCAAGAAACCGACTTGGCGATTTCTTGCAGCGATCTAGATGCCCATTTCCTTGAATACCTCCTTTGCAACCCGGAAGCTGTCGATCGCGGCCGGAACCCCGCAGTAGATCGCCGCCTGCAGGAACACCTCCTGGATATCGTTCTTGGCGAGACCGTTGTTGATGGCGCCGCGCACGTGCAGTTTCAGCTCGTGCGGGCGATTCAGCGCCGTGATCATCGCCAGGTTCAGCATGCTGCGGGTACGCCGGTCGAGGCCGGGCCGGTTCCAGATGTTGTTCCAGCAGTACTCGGTGACCAGTTCCTGCATCGGCATGTTGAAGTCGTCGGCGTTGCGGATGGCGCCGTCGACATAGTCGGCCCCCAGCACTTCGCGGCGCGTCTTCAGGCCCTGGTCGAATGCTTCCTGGTTCTTCATGCGGATCTCCTTGGGGTGGCTTGATGGACGATTGCTTCCTTCCCGACAGTCGCGGGCGGCCGGTCCGGATTGCGGTACCATTTTGAGCCTTGGCGGAGGGGATAGAAATGAAGATGGACTCTTCGGCGTTTCAGGACACCACCGTGGAGTGGGCGGGAAGACACCGCAAACCGGTGCGTGCGAGCCATGCGACCCGGGCCGTTTACTGCCTGGCCCTGCTGGCCTTCGCGCTGCCGGCGCTGGGACAGGGCGCCTCGTGGATCGCCCCGGTTACTGGCGCCAGCATCAATGCAGCGCTGGCGACCTGGGTGCTTTTCGTCATCTCGGCGGCCATGGCCTGGCGGGCCTACGGCGTTGTTTCCTATCCGGATGCGCTGGACGCGCGCCCGCCTTTTATCGTGGGGTGGCTCATGCGTTGGGCCGGCTGGCTGGTCATGGCGGCCGGCATTGCCGGACTGATCGCGCTGTTGTTCGCCCAGCCGCTGGCGTCGCTGCTGTTCAACGGCCACGACGCGAATGGGATCGATTACCCGGCCGCGCGGATGCGGGCCACGCT
>JAAOZX010000198.1 GCA_012274225.1 Comamonadaceae bacterium
AAGACAAAAAGCCCGCTGAGGCGGGCTTTTGGTGGCGCTGTTATACGCCTGTTGCTTCATGGGGTCATCGAGGCCCCATGAAGCTGCAAGTCGATTTCCGGGTCGATCCCCATTGACGGCCTGTGGCCGTCAATGGGGCCCCTCGCCCTGCGGAAATTGACTTACCCCATGTGCAATCCGCCGTTGACGGAGAAGTCGGCGCCGGTCGAATAGCCGCTTTCGTCGGATGCGATCCAGGCAATGATCGAAGCGATCTCGCTGGGCTCGCCCAGCCGCTTCACGGGAACGGTCGCCACGATCTTGTCGAGCACATCCTGGCGGATCGACTTGACCATGTCGGTGCCGATGTAGCCCGGACTCACGGTGTTGACCGTGACACCCTTCGTCGCCATCTCCTGCGCCAACGCCATGGTGAAGCCGTGCATGCCGGCCTTGGCGGCGGAGTAATTGGTTTGGCCGGCCTGGCCCTTCTCGCCATTGACGGAGCTGATATTGATGATGCGGCCCCAGCCCCGCTCGACCATGTCGCCCACCACCTGCTTGGTGACATTGAACATGGAATTGAGATTGGTCTCGATCACCGCATCCCAGTCCTCGCGGGTCATCTTCACGAACATCCGGTCGCGCGTGATGCCGGCGTTGTTGACCAGCACATCGATGGCGCCGTGCTCGGCCTTGGCCTTGCTGAAAGCGTCCACAGTGGAGTTCCAGTCGCCCACATTGCCGACCGAGGCGTAGAAGGTATAGCCCTGGGCCTTTTGCTCGCCCAGCCACTTGGCGAAGTCACGCGTCGGGCCGCAGCCGGCAATGACCTTGAAGCCTTCCTTGTGCAGGCGCTGGCAGATCGCAGTGCCGATCCCTCCCATGCCACCGGTGACGTATGCAATTTTCTGGCTCATGTTGTTTCCCCTGGGGTTGTGCGATGAAAGTGAGAGCGCCAGGCGCTTCGGACGTGAAGCCGTGTTTGCGCTGTTGTACGCGGATCAGGACCGTTCGACAGCAAGGGAAACCCCCATGCCACCACCGATGCACAGCGCCGCGATTCCCTTCTTGGCCTCGCGGCGCTGCATCTCGTGCAGCAGCGTCACCAGGATGCGGCAGCCGGATGCCCCGATCGGATGCCCGATGGCGATGGCACCGCCGTTGACGTTGACCCTCGACGAATCGAGCCCCAACTCCTTGTTCACCGCGCAGGCCTGGGCGGCGAACGCCTCGTTCAGCTCGAACAAATTGACGTCGGCCGCCTTCCAGCCGGCGCGCTGCAGCACCTTGCGGGTGGCTGGGACCGGACCCATGCCCATGGTGGCGGGGTCGAGCCCGCTGGTGGCAAAGGCGGCGATCCGCGCCATAGGCTTCAGGCCCAGCTCGGTGGCCTTGCGGGCGCTCATGACGACCACCGCGGCGGCGCCGTCGTTGATGCCCGACGCATTGCCCGCCGTGACTGAGCCGGACTTGTCGAACGCCGGCCGCAGCCCGGCCAGCGCCTCGGCATTGGTCTTCTTGTTGACGTACTCATCCGTATCGAAGATCAACGGATCGCCCTTGCGCTGCGGAATCGACACCGGAACGATCTCGTCCTTGAACTTGCCGGCTTCCTGAGCCGCAACAGCCTTCTGCTGACTGGACAGCGCCAGCGCATCCTGGGCTTCGCGGCTGATGCTGTGCAGCCGGGCAACGTTCTCCGCGGTGATGCCCATGTGGTACTGGTTGTAGACGTCCCACAAGCCGTCGACGATCATCGTGTCGACCAGCTTCCAGTCGCCCATGCGCTGGCCGTCGCGCGAGTTCGGCAGCACATGAGGCGCCGCGCTCATGTTCTCCTGCCCGCCGGCGACGATGATCTCGGCGTCGCCCCAGGCAATGGCCTGGGCCGCCAGCATGACGGCCTTCAGGCCCGAGCCGCAGACCGCGTTGATGGTCAGGCCGGGCACTTCCATGGGCAATCCGGCCTTGAGCAGCGCCTGGCGCGCCGGGTTCTGGCCCGCGCCGGCCGCCAGCACCTGGCCCATGATGACTTCGCTGACCTGGGCCGGATCGACCTTCGCCCGGGCCAGCGCCGCCTTGATCACGATGGACCCCAGCTCGGACGCCGGGATCCTGGCGAGCGAGCCGCCGAACTTGCCGACGCCGGTGCGGGCGGCTGAAACGATGACGATGTCTTCCATGGCAGATCTCCAGTTCACTCAGCTGTCTTTCATTGCGGGATTGACCCGCAATCCATGGCGGCGCGCTGCTTCATCCGCGGCATGAACCCCGGGGTTCGGCCCGGGATGGCAATCTCTTTGGCCCCTGACGCCTTCACCCTAGGCCTTGGCCTTGACGTAGCGCCCCGGTGCCGGCTCGATCGGCTGGTAGCGCCCCTTGCCGTAGCGCTTGGGGGCCGCGATCTGCTTGCCCGCCAGGGGCTTCAACCAGTTCCACCAGTCGGGCCACCAGCTGCCCGGATGCTCCTTGGCGCCCTTGAGCCACTCCGCGTGGGTCTTGGCAAGCTTGTCGTTGGTCCAGAAGGACCGCTTGTTCTTCGCCGGCGGGTTGATCACGCCGGCAATGTGGCCCGACGCACCCATCACGAAACGCTTCTTGCCCGGCAGGTGCTGGGTCGAGGTGTAGGCCCCGCCGATCGGGACGATATGGTCCTCGCGCGATCCGTAGATGTAGACCGGGATATCGACTTTGCGCAGGTCGATCTTCTCGCCGCACACCGTGCACTTGCCGGGCTTCACCAGGTTGTTCTCGAAATAAGTGTTGCGCAGGTACCAGGCGTACATCGGCCCCGGCAGGTTGGTGGAGTCGCTGTTCCAATACAGGAGGTCGAAGGGCGGCGGCGTCTCCCCCTTCAGGTAATTGCCCACCACGTAGTTCCATACCAGGTCGTTCGGGCG
Organism: Comamonadaceae bacterium; assembly: GCA_012274225.1. GTDB lineage: Bacteria > Pseudomonadota > Gammaproteobacteria > Burkholderiales > Burkholderiaceae_C > Ramlibacter. The sequence continues at coordinate 2,883 of JAAOZX010000198.1, forward strand.
CAGGAAGCTGAAGGTGGTCGCGAGTTCCTGGCCCTTGAGGATGCCGCCCTGGCCCATCTGCATCTCGCGGAACCTGACGAACGCGTCGTCGATGAACAGGTCGAGCACACCGGTATCCGAAAAATCGAGCAAGGTCGTGAGGAAAGTCGCCGAAGCCAGCGGCTTTTCGCCGCGTGCGGCCAGCACCGCCAGCGCCGTGCCCAGGATTGTCCCGCCAACGCAAAAACCCAGCGCGTTGATCTGCGAGGCGCCGCTGATCTCCTGCACCACATCGATCGCTTTGATCGCGCCGTCGCCGATGTAGTCATCCCATGTCTTGTCCTTCAGGGAGTCGTCCGGATTGCGCCAGCTCACCACGAAGGTGCGGTGGCCCTGCTCCACCAAGTGACGGATCACCGAGTTTTCGGGCTGCAGGTCGAGGATATAGAACTTGTTGATGCAGGGGGGCACTACCAGGAATGGCCGCTCGTAGACCTTGGGTGTGAGCGGCTTGTATTCGAGCAACTGGAACAAATCGTTCTCGAACACCACGGCGCCTTCGGTCGTGGCGACGTTGCGCCCGACCTCGAACACGCTCTCATCCGTCATCGAGACGTGGCCTTGCCGGATGTCCTTGAGCAGGTTCTGTACACCCCTGGCGATGCTCTCCCCCTGGGTCTCGATGGCCTTCTGCTGAGCCTCGGCATTGAGGGCCATGAAATTGCTGGGGGATGAAGCCGCCATCCATTGCTCGACCGCGAAGCGCAGCCGGGCCTTTGTCTTCTCGTCCGTGTCAGCGGCCTCGGCCAAGCCCAACAGGGTACGCGCATTGAGCAGATAGACGGCGGCGGAAAACGCGGCGACCGGGTTGGCGCCCCACGCGTCGGAAGCGAATCGCTTGTCCGCGCCCCCCGGGCTGGCCTGCAAGCCCTGATTCCACAACTGCGCTGCTTCGTTGACGTAGGCTTGCTGCAAGGCCTGAAGCTTCTCGGCGGAAAAACTCAGCCATGGCACCGTAGGCGGCGACGCGCCGTTGCCCATTCCGCCTAGAGACTGCATCGCTTGGGTCCAGCCCTGCCCAAGGTCTTGCTGGAACTGCAGTGCCGTCGCGCTCCAGTCTGCTTCAGAATTCATCTTCGCTCCTGCACCGGGTCCGTCCGGGTCAACCCTCAAAGTATCCATCAATATGCCGCACTTCACCTGCTCCACCATGGGTGCTCCATGCACCTGATTGTCATCGGCTGGCTCTATGTCGCACTCATGATGGCGGTGGCGGAAGCCACCAACACGACCGGAACGGTCGTCGGAGCCGTCTTCACCTTTGTACTCTATGGCGCGCTTCCTGTGTCACTGGTGGTTTACCTGATCGGCACGCCGGCAAGAAGAAGAGCCATCCAGGCGCGCGAAGCAGCCGAGTCCGCGCGGCGCATGGCTGCTCGATCACAGGCGCCAGATGCAGGCGGCGAAGCGGCCGCTGACGCGGTCGCGCCGGTGCGAAAAGAAGAGTAACGGATTGGCGACGGTGCACCAGCCGGGACTGCCGTCGTTGCCGTAGCTTGTGACCCCCAGCGCCTGCAGCCGGCGCCGGGCCAATCCCGGGAGATCGGCGAGCCACTTCCCCGGCCCGTGCGGCTGGAACAGCGCTGCGACGCCGCTGTCCACGGCTTCGAACGCCGCCTTGACTTCGGGACCCACTTCGAAAGCAGCGGGGCCTATGCAAGGCCCCAGCCATGCCATGGTTTCACGCGCTTGCGCTCCGGTGCGCTCGCGCAGGCTCTCCCAGACGGCTTCCAGCACGCCCCGTCCGCCCGAACCGGCCAAACCGCGCCATCCGGCATGCGCGGCGGCGACGGCCCGGCCGTCGCGCAATGCCAGCAGCACCGGCAGGCAGTCCGCCACCATGATGGTGCAGGCGATCCCGGGTGTGGTCGTGATGCACGCATCCGCGGTCGTGCCGTCGGGCCCCTTGTCCGTCAGCGACGCAGTGGCGTGGCCGTGGACTTGATCCAGGAACACCGGTCGGGCCCGAATGGCTTCGGCCAGGAGGGCCCGGTTCGAGGCAACCGCCTCGGGTGCGTCCCCGACGTGGCCGCCCAGATTCAGGCTGTCATAAGGTGCGCGCGAATAACCGCCCGCCCGGGTGGTGCAGACGGCGCGGACGTTGGGTGGCAACGGCCACTCGGGCGCTATCCAGCCCTGCGGCAACGCCATCTCAGCCCTCGTTGTCGGGGCAGCTCGAAGGCTGCGCCTGCTGGAATGCCGGATGCGCCATGCAGGCATCGAAGGCGGCCATCGTGCGCGGCAGACCATCGAAGCTGGTGTTGAAGCGGCGGCCATTGAAGATCTGCGGCACCAGGCAGCAATCGGCCAGTGTCGGCGTTTCCCCGCAGCAATAGGTCGAAGCCGTCTGCTGCGCCAGCTCGCGCTCAAACGCTTCCAGGCCATCACGCACCCAATGGCGGTACCAGTTGGCCTTGGCCTCGTCATCCACCTTCAGCTCGCGCGTCAGGTACTTGAGGACGCGCAGGTTGTTCAGCGGATGAATCTCGCAGGCGACCAGTTGGGCCAACGCCCGCACTCGGGCCCGGCCCAGGGGATCGCGTGGCAGCAGTGCGGGTTGCGGATGGGTCTCGTCGAGGTACTCGATGATCGCCATCGATTGACCCAGGTGGACACCGTCATCGGTTTCCAGAGTGGGCACCAGCAGCGAAGGCGACAGCGCGGCATAGGCGGACTGCTGGTGCTCGCCCTTGACCAGGTGCACCGGCACGTAGTCGTAGCGCAATCCTTTCAGCGCCAGCGCGATGCGCACCCGGAACGAGGCGGAGGAGCGGAAGTAGTTGTACAGTTTCATGGCGCAAGCATAAACCGGCGGGCGCATTCCAACATGCCCGGCCAAGCCCGGCGAACCAGTGAGCGGATCCATGCTTCATCCCCAGGCGCGAGCGTTGCTCAACCTCATCGAGGAACGAAAAGTTCCTCCCACCCACACCCTCACGCCCGAGCAGGCCCGCCAGTTCTACCTCGAGCGGCGCTTCTACACGCAGCCGGCGCCGCCCGAAGTGGCCCTTGTGCGCGACTTGGCCATGCCCGGACCGGAAGGCGACATTCCCCTGCGGCTCTACCGTCCGGCCGGCAGCTCGGCCGAACGCGCGTTGCCGGTCCTGGTGTATTACCACGGCGGCGGCTGGGTCATCGGCGACCTCGACACCCACGACACTCTGTGCCGCGAGCTGTCCAACGGTTCGGGCTGCGCAGTAGTGGCGGTGCACTACCGGCTGGCACCCGAGCACCGCTTTCCCGCGGCGGCCCTCGACTCGATCGCCGCATTGCACTGGGTGCATGGGAACGCGGCCCGCCTGCATCTCGACGCCAGCCGCATCGCCGTCGGTGGCGACAGCGCGGGCGGCAATCTCGCTGCGGTGGTTGCACTGGCGGCGCGGAATTCGGGTGGACCCGCGCTCGCGTTCCAGCTGCTGATCTATCCGGCCACCGACAACCGGCGCATCGCGCCCTCGCACGAGGCCAACGGCCAGGGCTACCTGCTCACCCGCGACACCATCACCTATTTCCACGATCATTACCTCCCGGATGCGGCGCAGGATCTCGATTGGCGGGCCTCGCCTTTGCTGCATGAGAGCCTGGCAGGGCTTCCGCGGGCGTTCGTGCTGACGGCGGGCTATGACCCGCTGCGCGACGAAGGGCTGCAATACGCGCAACGCCTCAGCGAGGCCGGCAGCAAGAGCACGCTGGTGTGTTTCGAGCGCCAGATCCACGGCTTCATCCTCATGGGCAAAGTCCTGGACGAGGCGGCTGCGGCCGTCCGGTTGTGCGCGGCGGAATTGCGCGACGCGCTGGGGAGCACAGGCCGGCCCGCAGCGTGAAGACCGAGCAGAACGAGTTGTCCCGGTAGACTCGCGGGGCACTCAGCACGGAAGGAACCCCATGATTCTCGAAATCGCGGACATCCGCATCAAGCCCGGTCAGCAGGCGGCCTTCGAAGAAGCCATCCGCCGCGGCGCCGCGGCGGTCGTCACGCAGGCCCAGGGCATGCGCGGCTACAAGGTCAACAAGTGCATCGAGTCGCCCGAGCGCTATGTGCTGGAGATCTTCTGGGACAAGCTGGAAGACCACACCGTGGCCTTCCGCGATGGACCTTTGTTCGCGCAGTGGCGCGCCATCGTCGGGCCCTTCTTCGCCGCTCCGCCGCTCGTCGAGCATTTCGAGCTGCTGGTGAAGTCGCCGGAACTGGCTTGACCGCCGGGTCCGCGCGCCGGCGGGCTAGAACTCGTACTCGGCCTGGAAGCGCAGCGTCGTCCGAGGTGAAGCGCTGGTGGTGCCGAACAGCAGCGCCGCGTTGTACCGGACGGCCTGGGCGACCCCGGTCCTGACCTTGCCGAAAATCGCCGGGCCGAACTTGTGCTCCTGCTGCGATGAGGGTGCCCAGTGATCCCAGGGCCCGAACGAACCGAAGCCCTGCGCGCCCCATTCGAATTTTTCCGATGCACGGTACTTCAGCTGCAGCTCGTAGTGCAGTTCGGTATCGAATGACTCGGCCGCGCGCGCATGCTTTTGCCACAACAGGTTCAGATTGCCCTGCACGAGGCCCCATTCCGATTGCAGCAGCGGACCGTAGGTAAGCTCGTAACCTTCGGACCGGTCCTTGGGCCGCTCCACTTCCAGCAGGAAGCCCAGGTCCAGCGGGTATTTGCCGGTCGGAGTGAGCTGGAAGCGGTTTTCCCATTCCCAGGCGTCGAATCCCGACGTCTGGCCGGGTTCACGATGCCATTTGCCGTAAAGCTCGGTGAACCACCATGAGGTGGCGCCCCAGCCCAAGCCGATCGAGGTGGCCGTGCGGCTCGACTTGTCCTTGTTCTTTTCGAAGCCGGTCTTGAAGTCGATTTCCTTCTCGCCTTCTTCGACGATGGGGGTATGGACATAGTCGTTGGGCTCCGCGTGCAGCACAGCGGGGACGAGCAGAGGGCAAAGGGCGGCCAGCGCCCGCGCCAGTGAGGCGATTCGCATTGAAATGCTCCGGAAAAGTTGAAGGGTCGGCTGACTAGACGGCCTGGCGGCGCAATCGCTCGCCGATCGGTTGCTCGCGCAGCCGCTTTCGCACCAACCGGGTCGCCACACCGATCATGACCAGGGTTGCGACGTAGAAGGCGAGCTGCAATCCGGACGGCCGCGCATCATAGCCGGCCAAGGCGTGCAGCAGCACCCCCACCGGCGAGTCGCTCGGCAGGAAACGCGAGGTGTCCCACAGGGCATCAGACCCGATGTTGACCAACCCCGCTTGGGCCAACGCGCGCGCCAGTTGGCTGGCGATCGCCGCCGCCAGTACCAGGATGAAGGCGTTGGTCACAGCGAACAGGCGGTGCGGCTTGATGTGCGACAGGCCAAAGTAGATGAGGATCCCCAGCGCCACGCCGGCGGCCAGACCGAGCGCGGCCCCAGCCAGCATGCTGCCCGTGTCGCCCTGCGTGCCGGCTGTCAGGCCGGTCACGAACAGGACGGTTTCCGCGCCTTCGCGGAGCACGGCCAGCGCCACGGCGACGATCAGCGCGCGCGGCGTGCGGCTGCCCTCCCTCACCGACGAGCCCAACATCCTGGCGTCGCGTGTCATCTCCTGGCCGTGGGTGGACACCCAGATGCAATGCCACGCCAGCATCAGCAGCGCCACGCTGAGGATCACTGCATTTACCAGATCCTGGCCGATGCCGTCGGCCCAGGCGCCGATCTGGTCGGCGCCTGCAGCCAGGGCAGCGGCCCCCAGGATTCCCGCGAGCACTCCGCCGACCAGCCAGGTCGTCCGGCCTGCCAGCCCGCGGGTGGCGGCCGCGATGATGCCGACGAACAGCGCTGCTTCGAGCGACTCGCGAAAAACGATGAGGGCGGCGGCGATCATGTTTATTCCGCCACCACGAAGCCCTTGGCCGTCGCTTCGTTGTACTCGCCGACGAACTCGTACTTTCCGGGTTTCAAGGGGCCGATGAAGATGACCACCTTGGCGCCCGGGGCGATCACCTTCTCCCGGTTCAGCTTATGGCTCTCGAACTCTTCGGGTGTCGCATCCTGGTTGTGCACCGTCAGCTTCACGCGCTGGCCCGCCGGGACTCTGATCTGGTCCGGCTCGAACCGGTGGTTCTTGATGACCAGCAGCACTTCAGGGTCGGCCGCCACAGCCCAGGTGGACGCAGCAAGGGCGAGCATGAAGAGGGCGGCCCGCGCAGCGTCGGCAGAGGAGGAAAGCAGTGTCATGGGTCGTTGGATGGTTGTGTTTGGATTGCATTGTAATGCGAATCATTCTCAAACACAAGCTTCAATGTTGCGCTTGAGCGATCGGCTCATCGGGCGGCCACAGGACGGCAGCCGATGCATATGGCGCGGTGGTCTACCTTGGCAAAGCACCGCGACGCAGTGCGGCATTCTGCTTATGATTTGCCCATCCATATGAGCAGGACACCTTCGCGATGAACCGGCCTCTTCCCATCCTCATCGCCGGTGGCGGCATCGGCGGACTGGCCGCCGCCTATGTCCTGGCCCGTGACGGTCACGCGGTAACCGTCCTGGAACAGTCGGCTGCCTTCGGCGAGATCGGCGCCGGCATCCAGCTCGGGCCCAACATTTTCAAGATGTTCGAGTACCTGGGCCTGACCGAAGCGGTCAAACGGGTGGCGTTCTTTCCGCCGGGCCTGGGCATGAATGACGTGCGCACCGGTGAAAAGGTCATTCGCGTCCCGCTCGGCGAAACGGCGCTCGCCACTTACGGCTACCCATACGGCGTCATCTACCGCGCCGACCTGCACGAGGTCTTCCACGACGCCTGCAAGGGCACGGCCAACGTCACCCTGCGGACAGCCAGCAAGGTCGAGTCGTTCGAGCAGGACGCGCAAGGCGTGCGGGTCCGCCTGAGCGGGGGCGAGACGCTCGCCGGCGTCGCGCTCATCGGCGCCGACGGCCTGTGGAGCCGGATTCGCGAAGCCATCGTGGGCGATGGCAAGCCCCGTGTGTCGGGCCACATCGCCTACCGAGCCGTGCTCAAACGAGAGCAGGTGCCGGCCCACCTGTGGAGCGACGACGTGCTGCTGTGGGGCGGCGAGAAGACCCACCTCGTGCATTACCCGCTAAGGCGCGGCGAGCTGTTCAACCTGGTGGCCGTTTTCCACAGCGACAAGTACGACGAAGGCTGGAACACTTTCGGCGACACGGCGGAACTCAACGAGCGCTTTGCGCTGGCCGTGCCGCAGGTGCGCGAGCTGCTGGGCAAGATCGAGACCTGGAAGATGTGGGTGCTGTGCGACCGCGAACCGGTGAAAAACTGGAGCGTAGGCCGAGTCACGCTGCTTGGCGATGCGGCCCACCCCATGCTGCAGTACTTGGCCCAGGGCGCGGGCCAGGCGATCGAAGATGCCGTCGTGCTGGGCGCGGCACTGCGCGCCACCGCGGGCAACCCGGGGTTGGCATTCAGGAAATACGAGCAGGTCCGCTACCTGCGCACCGGCCGGGTCCAGCTCACGGCCCGGTTCTACGGCGACATCTACCACGCCTCCGGCGTGCAGCGCGAGCTGCGCAACCAGCTGTTCCGCAGCGGCCAGGAATCCGCGGGGTTCGCCGGGTTGAAATGGATGTACGACGGCATCGATCCGGCCAATCTGTTCCACTGAGGGCCCATGCAAGCAGTCGTGACCGAATCCAGCCGGGAAACCCCCGTGCTGGGCGAATACGAAGTGGTGGTGCTCGGCGGCGGCCCGGCCGGCATCGCAGCCGCAGTCATCGCCGCGCGCGCGGGACGCTCCACCCTGCTCATCGAGCGTTATGGCTTTCTCGGCGGCATGGGCACCGCTGCCGGGGTGACCAATTTCTGCGGGCTGCACGCCAATGTGCACGGGGATATCCGGCAGGTGGTGCACGGGGTGGCCGACGACCTGCTGTCCCGCATAGCCGCGCTGGGCGGCCTGAACGCCCCGCACGCCCTGTTCGGCAGAACGGTGGCGCAGTCCTATGACACGCCCGCCTACAAGATCGCCGCCGACGATCTGCTGCTGTCGGCAGGGGTTCAGGTGCTGTTCCACGTGCTCGCGGTCGGCGTCATCATGGACGGTCCGGCTTGTGTGAAGGCCTTGCTGGTGGAGACGCGTTCCGGGCGCCGCGCCGTGCTCGGACGCAGCTTCATCGATTGCTCGGGGGACGGCGACCTTGCCGCCTGGGCCGGCGCCCGTTTCGACAAGGGCGATGGCCAGGGCCACATGCTCTACCCCTCGACCATGTTCCGGGTCAATGGCGTGGACCCGCAACGCGCGGGGACGGCCTGGGAAGTGATCCCCCGGCTGATGCTCGAGGCCGAGGCGGCGGGCCGCTATCGGTTTCCGCGCAAGACCCCGATCGTGCGCCCGCAAAAGAGCGGCATCGAATGGCGGGTGAACCTCACCCAACTGGCCAATGCCCAGGGCGAAGCCATGGACGGCACCGACGCGCAGGAGCTGAGCGATGCCGAAATCCTGGGGCGCCGCCAGATCGCGAGCGTCGCCGGCTTCCTGAAAGAAGTGCCGGGGTTCGAGAATTCCTATGTCGTCGACATCGCGCCTCAGGTGGGGATTCGCGAAACACGGCGGG
>JAAOZX010000029.1 GCA_012274225.1 Comamonadaceae bacterium
AGACCCGCCTTTGCCGGGTGCCGTCCGAATAGCTGAAGTCCTCGTCCAGCACACCGTCGTCGCCGTTCCAGCTGCAATCGACGACCACCGTGAAGCGGCGCACGACCTTGCCGGAGCGATCGGCGAAAGTGCCCCAGGCGTGCACCCGCCCGTCGAAATAGCGCTGCAGGTCGAGCACCGGTTTCTCGGCGCGGTAATCGCTCACCTCGGGGGTGGCGCAACCGGCCAGCGCCAGCGCACCGGTCGCCAGCAACAGGGTTCTCTTGGACATCGTCATGGCTTGCCTTCCGGTCGAATCAGGGTGAAGAACAACAAGGCGGCGCCCGCCAGCTTGAGCAGGCAGGGCAGCACGCAATAGGCCGCGACCAGCGCGGTCAGCGATTGAGGGGTCCGAACTCCCGGCGCATAGCCGGCCAGCGAGAGCAACGGCAGGGCCAGTCCGGCGGCCAGCGCCAGATTGAGCTTGCCGGCGCAGTTCCACCAGCCGAAGAAGAGGCCGTCGCCAGCGCCGCGCTCGCCCGCCGCGCCGATCACGCCCGCCAACAGCGCGCCGGGCAACGCCAGGTCCGTCCCCAGCGCCACTCCGCACAGCGCGCACACCACGGCGAACGCGAGCGTGTCCCCCGGGCCCAGGGTCGCGGCCCAGGCGAAGGCCGCCACCGACAGCGCCATGCCCGCGAGCCAGCTGCGCGCAAGCCCGATGCGGCGCACCAGCGCCAGCCACAGCGGGATCGACAGCGCCGCGCACAGGAAGTAGCTGCCCAGGAACAGCGGCTCCGCGGCGGCGCTCGCCTGCAACCGGTCGCGCACGAAGAACAGCAACAAGGTCGCGGGCACGGCGGTGGCGATGCCGTTGATCATGAACACCCCCAGCAGTCGGCGAAAGCTCCGGTGGCCGAGCGGCATCCACCAGTTGCCGGCGGCCTTCAAGTCGCGCGGCATGGGGCGCCGCGCACCGGACCAGGCGAGCCACCCCGCCACCAATGCGGCGCTCAGCAGCGCCAATGTGGCCGGCCAGCCGGCGACCGTCGGCATCACCGAGGCCAGCAGCAGGCCGGCCAGTCCCAGGCCTTCACGCCAGCCGGTGATACGCGCGCGCTGCGACTCGTCGCCACCGAGCATCGCGCCCCACGACTGGTGCGCCACCGTGAGGGCGCTGTACGCGGCGCAAGTGACGATGAGCGCGAGCGCCGCCCACAACAACAGGGCGTTGTCGCCTCGCACCGGCGGAAAGAACAGCGCACCCATGCCCAGGGCGAGCAGCGCCGCGGCGACCGCGCCGGCCACGAGCACCGCCCGGGGCGAGCGCGCGAACAGCCGGTCGGTCCAGCGGCCGATCCAAGGGTCCGTCAAGCCGTCGAACAATCGCGCGGCCAGCAGCACGCCGCCCAGCGCCGCCAGCGGCAGGCCGAACTCGCGCGCATAGTAGGCGGGCAATTGAACGTACAGCGGCAGCGCGGCGAACGCCAGCGGCAGGCCCAGCAGGCCGTAGCGCCAGCCGGTGTCGGCGTTCATTGCGCTGCTCCCAGCAACGCGGCGCGCAGGCCAGGCTGCGAGGTGGCCGGTCCAAGCCAGATGGCGAAGAACAACGCGGCGAACTGCGGGTCGGCGATGAACCCGGCCGGTCTGCCGTTGACCAGGAAGCGCGCACCCTGACCCGGCGCATGCACGCCGGTGATGCGGTCCCCCGGGCCCACGTCGGGCAACAGGCGCAGCAGCGCCTGTTGCCACTGCTGTGCCTGCTGCTCGCTGAATTCGCCGGCCCGCCGCATTTCGTCGATGGAATGCTGCGCGATCGCCCCGCCGCGCAGTTCGCGCAGGTAGCGCAGCTCCAGGGCGAAAGGATGGACGGCGAAATCCGCAGCCGCGAAATCCGGCGCCACCCACAGCTGCGCGTCATACACCGCCAGCCCCCACCAGGTGAGGCGTCCCTGTCCCGCCAGGCGCGCGCCGGGCAGTACCTCGCGCGCCGCGGCAGGATCCTGCGCGGGGACAGACGCGCATGGCGCAGGCGGCGCCGCGGCGCCCAGTGCGAGCAACATGGCTAGTCGCGCACCAGCGTGTACTGCACCACGTCGGTATTGCCCTGGGTGAACGCCGCTTCGCAATAGGCCAGGTAGAACTCCCATAGGCGGATGAACCTTTCGTCGAAGCCAAGGGCCAGCACCGCGGAGCGCTGCGCCAGGAAACGTTCGCGCCAAAGGCGCAGGGTGAGCGCGTAGTCCGAGCCGAAGCCCAGCGTGTCCACCACTCGCAGTCCGGCGGCGGCGGCGTGGCGCTCGAACTCGCGCCGGCTCGGCAGGCAGCCGCCCGGGAAGATGTACTGCTGGATGAAGTCGGTGCCGGCGATGTAGCGGTCCCACAGCGCGTCGTCGATCACGATGGTCTGGATGCAGGCCCGGCCGCCCGGCTTGAGCAGGCGGGCCACGGTGGCGAAATAGCGCGGCCACCATTCCCGGCCCACGGCCTCGACCATCTCGATCGAGCAGATGGCGTCGAACGGCGCATCGGCGATGTCCCGGTAGTCCTGCAGGCGCAGGTCGGTGCGCGCGCTGACGCCGGCTTGCGCCAGGCGCTGCTGCGCATAGTCCAGTTGCTCCTTCGACAGGGTGACGCCGGTGACATGGGCGCCCCGGTCGCGCGCCGCCATCTCGGCCAGGGCGCCCCAGCCGCAGCCGATCTCCAGTACCCGGCTGCCAGCGCCCACTTCGGCCATTTCGAGGGCACGCAGTACCTTGGCGTCCTGTGCCTGCGACAGCGATTGGCCGGGCCGGCCGTCGAACCACGCCGCCGAATAGTTCATCGTTTCGTCCAGCCACAGGCGGTAGAACGCGTTGCCCAGGTCGTAGTGCGCGCTGATGTTGCGGCGGCTGCCGGAGCGGCTGTTGCGGTTCAGCAAATGGCGCAGGCGGCAGGCCAGGCGGCCCAGCCAGCTGCCGTAGACCAGGCGCTCGATCTCCTGCCGGTTGCGCACGAACAGGCCGATCAGGTCCGGCAGCGATGCGGTGGTCCAGTCGCCCGCCATGTAGGTCTCGGCCAGGCCCACGTCGCCGCGGGCCAGCGCCGCCTGGAACGGGTTCCAGTTGCGCAGGTGCAGATGGGCGTGCGGTTCGCCGCGCCCGAAGCGCCGGACGTTGCCATCGGGCAGGACCAGCTCGAGACAGCCGTGGCGCAGCCGCTCGAGTGGCTTCAGGACGGCGCGCGCCGCGGCCGGCGCATGGGCCGGCAGGGCGAAGGAGGGCAGGGTGGTGCTGTTCATGAAAGTTGGGTGGTGGTGGGTTGCACAGGCGCGGCCGGCTTGCCGTGGAACGGCACGCGGCGCAGCCACAGCCGCAGCGCCTGCCAGTGGATGCGGGCGACGATGGCCAGCGACAGGGCCGGGTAGCGCCAGAGCGCGCGGCGCAGCGCGGCGGCGGTCGCCGGCTGCAGCTCGCCGCTGACCGAGGTGCGCAGCAGCGCGCCCTCGCCGTCGTCGTAATCGATTCGCGCGACGGTGCGCGCGCGTGCGGGGTCGAACAGGAAGCGGAACCGGTAACGGCCTTCGACGCGGCAGAAGGGCGAGACGTGAAAGGCTTTGTCGGCCCGCAGTTCGCGGCCCCAGGCGGGGCCGTCGAGCACGTAGCAGTGGCGCTCACCGAAAGTGTTGTTGACCTCCACCACGATGGCGCGCAGCGTGCCGTCGGCGCGGTGGCAGTACCAGAAGCTCACCGGCTTGAAGGCATGACCCAGCACCCGCGGATAGCAGTGCAACCAGGCCTCGCCGCCGGCGTCGGCGATGCCGTGACGCGCCAGCAGTCCGTCGAGCCAGGCCAGCGCGTCGGAGCCGCCGTCGCCGTGATCGCGGTCGTGAAAGCTCAGCAGCGCTGCACGGTTGCGCGCCAGTGCGCCGCAGCCGCCCTGGCGCAGGCTGCGCATCGGCAACAGCAGGAAGCAGGTCGGATAGTCGAACGCGTGGCGCACCGGCCGCAGCCGGGTGTGGCGGACCTCGCCGAAGCCGACCAGGGGCTGGTTCATGCTGTCGCCTCGACCAGGGCGTCGATGGGCTGCCGCGCCAGGATCGCGGCGGCCGCCGCCTGTCCGGACGCGAGGCCGTCCTCGTGAAACCCGTAACCGGTCCAGGCCCCGCAGAACCAGGTGCGGCCGCGTCCCTGCAGCGACGCCAGCTGCTTTTGCGCCCGCACCGCGGTCGCGTCCAGCACCGGGTGCGCGTACTCGTATTCGCCGATCACCTGCCGCGGCTGGATGTCCTGCACTGGATTGAGCGAGACGATGACCGGCTGGCGCCAGGGCAGCGGTTGCAGCCGGTTGATCAGGTAGTGCAGGCAGACGCGGCCGCTGCCCCATGGGCCGGATTGGTAGTTCCATGCCGCCCAGGCGCGACGGTCGGCCGGCAGCACCGAGGTATCGGTGTGCAGCACCGCCCGGTTGGACTGAAACTTGACGGCGCCGAGCGCCGCGCGCTCCTCGAAGGTGGCATCGGACAGCAGCGACAAAGCCTGATCGCTGTGCGTTGCCAGCACCACCCGGTCGAAACCCTCCCAGCCGCGGCGGCTTAGCACCATGACGCCGGTGTCGGTGCGGGCGACGCTGCGCACCGGCATGCCCAGGCGGGCGTCGGCCAGGCCTTCGACGATCCGGGCGACGTAGCCACGCGACCCGCCCGCCACCGTGTACCACTGGGGGCGGTCGGCGATCTGCAGCAACCCGTGGTTGTGACAGAACCGGATCACCGAGCCGGCCGGATAGCGCAGCATGGCGGCGGTGGGACAGCTCCAGATGCAACCCAGCATCGGCAACAGGTACCAGTCGCGGAATTCGCGCGAGAAGCGGTGGGTGTCGAGGAAGTCCTGCAGCGAAACCCGCATCAGCCCATCGGCCTGGGCCTGCGCCATCAGCGTGGCCAGCTTGTTGAAGCGCAGCAGGTCGCGCAGCATGCGCCAGAAGCGCGGCCGCAGCAGGTTGCCGCGCTGGCAAAAGACCGAGTTCAGGTTGCTGCCGCTCCATTCCAGGCCCGGGCCGCCGGTCGCGGTGGGCACCTGGACTGAGAACGACATGTCCGAGGCGGCGGTGGCCACGCCCAGTTCGGCCAGCAGCTCGACCAGGCGTGGATAGGTGTGCCGGTTGAACACCAGGAACCCGGTGTCCACGCCATGCGTGACGCCGCCCAGCGTCACGTCCACCGTGTGGGCATGACCGCCGAAGTGCCGCCCGGCCTCGAACAGCGTCACCTCGGCCTTGTTGCGCAGCGCGTGCGCCGCGGCGAGCCCGGCCACGCCGCCCCCGATGACGGCGACCCTCATGGCGCGCCCCGAACCGTGTCCTGCATCATTGCCCTTCAGTTTGTCGTATCATGAGTTTAACTGTTTGTAGTAGGACAAAAAATGTGATCGACCCATTACCCCTGCCCGATGCCACACAATCGGACATGGCCGCACGCCCTTCTGGTACGCAGCAACCCTTGCAATGGATTTCGGACGTCGAACGCGACACCGGCGTGCCGCGCGCCACCTTGCGCATCTGGGAGCGGCGCTACGGCTTTCCGGCGCCGCAACGCGACGAGCGCGGCGAGCGCTGTTACCCGCCGGAGCAGGTGGAACAGCTGAGATTGATGTGGCGCCTGATCGCGCAGGGGCACCGCCCGGGCCAGCTGGTTGCGGCCGGCCCCGCCGAGGTGCGGCGTTTGAGCGGCGGCTTGGAGCCCGTGGCGGCGCGGCGGCCGCGCGCGGCACCGCCGCTATTGCGCCTGCTGCGCGAGCACGATGTGCTGGCGGTGCAGTCCGAGCTCGAGGCGTTGCTGGCGCGTGGCGGCCTGGGCCACTTCGCCTCGGTTGAGGTGCCGGCCCTGAATGCGCTGGTCGGCGACGCGTGGCAGGCGGGCGAGCTCGAGATCCACGAGGAGCATCTTTATTCCGACTGCCTGTACCAGGTGCTGCGACCCGCCATCTTCGCGCTGCAGACGGCGCTGCGGCCCGAGGCGCCCCAGGTGCTGCTGACGACCTTTCCGGACGAGCCCCACGGCCTGGGCCTGTTGCTGGCGGAGGCGCTGTTCGCGCTGCAGGGCTGCCCCACCGTTTCGCTGGGCGTGCGTTTGCCGGTGGCGCAGATCGCTGCGGCCGCGCGGGCCTACCGCGCCGACTTGGTGGGCTTGACCTTCACCGCGTCGCTCAACCCCGCCCATGTGCTGCGCGGCTTGCAGGAACTGCGCGGCATGCTGCCGGTGGCGATCCGCATCTGGGCCGGCGGCGACTGCCCGGTGCTGCACCGCAAGTCCATCCCCGGCGTGCGCGCCGTGCGGGATGGGGCGGCCATCCCCGAACTCCTGGCCGAGGACTTCGCGTTGCCGCCGCGGGCGAGCGGCCGTTGAACGTGCCGCGGGACCCGCACCACAGCCTCAGGTCGGCGCACACGCGCCGGGCCATGCTCAAGGGGCGATCAGCCCCTTGCGCACGGCATAGCGTGTCAGGCTGGCAATGTCGTTCAGGTGCAGCCGGTCCATGATGCGGGCGCGATGAACGTCGATGGTCTTGGAGCTCAGTCCCAGCTCGAACGCGATTTCCTTAGATGCCTTGCCCCGGGCGATGAGCTTGAGAATCTCGATCTGCCGCTGCGTGAGCTCATCGTCGGCCGTCGGTTCCGAAGGCTGCATCAGACGTTGGGCGATGGCCGGGCTGAAATAGCTCCCCATCGTCATCACGCTGCGCAGGGCCTGCTCCAGTTCGAACGGTGATGCATCCTTCAGCAAATAGCCGCAGGCCCCGCTGGCCATCGCACGCTTGACGAAATCCACGGTGTCGTACATCGACAGCACCAGCACCTTCAAGTGAGGGTACTTGTCGTGAATCTCGGCTATGGCGGCGATGCCGTCCATGCCGGGCATGGAGATGTCGGTCAGCACCAGGTCCGGCGTCAGTCCGGCCAGCAAGGCGAGCAGTTCCCCGCCGTCGCGCGCCTCCGCGACCACCTCGACACCGTCGATCATCGTCAGCAGTGCCTTGATGCCCGAGCGAACGAGGTCGTGGTCGTCGGCGAGCACGATCCGGATGGGCCGGGATGGGACTGTGGCTTTCACTGGGCCTACCTGCTTGATCTCTTGCGCTATAGTACCGCCCGAATTGCCACGCCCCGCCGCGGTCGGGTCCGGATGTTCAGTCGTCCCCCGGCCAGTTCGGCGCGCTCGATCATGCCGTACAGGCCGACGTTGAATTCGCTGAGCTGTCCGTCGAGCAACCTGCCCTTGTCGAAGCCGATGCCGTCGTCCATCAGCATCACGGCGATGCGTCCTCGCGGAAGGTAGCGAAGCCGCACGTCCACGCGCGACGCCCTGGCGTGGCGCAGTGAATTGGTCAGCCCCTCCTGGAGCACCCGCAGCGCTACCGATGCGTTGGCGCCGGGGACCTTGGGCTCGGCCCCGCGAACCGATACGCTGAAGGCCAATCCGGCCGGCTCGGCCAGGCGCTGGACGGCCGTTTGAACGGCGGCCGTCAGGCCCAGCAGGTCGAGCTGGGCCGGTCGAAGTGAAAACGACAGGGTCCTGACCTTCTGGATCGCGGCTTGCGCCATCGCGCTCGCCGTCTCGCTGTGTTCGCGCGCAGTCGGCCCATCGGCAGCGCGGCTGGCGGCGTGCAGGTGAATCACAATGCCGGTCAGCGTCTGGCCCAGGTGGTCGTGCAGTTCGCGCGAGATCGCGCTGCGTTCGCGCTCCTGTGCCATCACCAACCGGGCCGACAGCTCCTTCACCCGCCCATAAGCGGTTTCGAGCTCGCGCGCCATCCGCTGCTGTTCGGCGACGGTGCGGCGGTCGCTCATCACCCGGTTCATCACCTGCGGCAGCGTGCCCAGCTTGTCCTTGGTGACGTAGTCCTTGGCGCCGCAGCGCAGCACATCGACCGCCGCGTCTTCGCCGATGGCTCGCGTGACGACCACCAGCGGCGTGTCGCAGTGCCGCTCCTTCAGGAGATGCAGGGCGGCGTAGGGCGAAAAGCGGGGCAGGTTGAAATCGCACAGAACAACGTCGAACTGGTCCTGCAACGCCACAGTAAAGCCCCCGCCATCCTCGACGCGATGGATTACATACTTGCGCAGCGGATCCGCGCGCTCCAGCGCGACGGCCATGAGCTCGGTGTCTTCCGGCTTGTCATCCACGCACAGCAGTTTGATCGTGGCAGGGAGGGCGTTGAGCGTCACTGGGTCTCCACTGGGAATGAGTGAACAGCTTACGTAAGTTACCCGATACACGGTCCTTTGAGGTAGGCAAAAATCTATCGTGCTACCGACTGAAATCCCTAAGGGACAGTTGTAACAACGTGATCTCATGAGATCCATGCACATCCTTAGCACTTGGGCTGGAAATGCCACGGGCGCCTCCGCGCGGTTCTCTGGTGACCCACGCGCGAGCATCCCCGACCCTGCGGACGCTTTAGGAGCGAACGGTAGTGGTGGCTTGCGCGCAATGGCCAGGTGGCTGGGACTGGGCGCAAAGGGACCCGCCAGGGTCTCGACCAAACAGAAGAGCTGGACTTTGGCCCCAAGCTTGCGCATGAACTTCGTTAGCGAGGCATCAGACATCCGGTGTTACAACAACGTCGATAACGTAACAAATGCGTGGGGGCGCTGGAGTTCGTGGGAGACGCACCTGAACCATTCCGCGCCACTGCCGAGCAAGCCAGCCTGCCGCTTCCCCGGCGATGGCACGAAGGCGCGCAGGTGTGTCGGCACGCACACACGCCGGCAATCGAAGTCCAGCCTGGCGGTTCAAAGCGGTCGGCGGCCATCGCTGCAATTTGCGCTTGGAGACGACGTGAAACGTACGCATCCGATTTCACGGGACGTCATGGCACGTCTCGTCATCGTGGCGATGCTGAGTTTGACCATCGTATCGACATGGGTGCTTACGGGGTTAGGTCAGCCGGCGGGCGTTGGAATTTCTGCTCGTTCGCAATAGCGACACGCGCCGCAAGCAGCACGCCTGGCGTCAACGCCCGCCCATCACCCAGCGTCCTCGCCGGTGATCATGCGCTGGACCCGCGGCGTAACCGGGCATCGAACCGCCCGCATACGGATTGCCAAATCCCCTTTGTCGTCGCGACCCGTAGCCATCGGGGGTCGGGAACGAGATGGGTTGCCGGTCTTGATATCACCTGACTTGCTTCCGAGCGAGTCAGGCGCGTCGCGAGCTGAGCGGCACGCAAAGACGGAAGCTTTCGCATGAGCTTGTCCGTTGGCGATGCAGCAGACGGCGAAGACGCCATAAGTGCGCTGGCGCACAGACGCCGCGCCAATTGAATCCTAGCCTTGCATTTCAAGGCGGTCGCCGATAGCCCGAATTCCCTAACGCGACCCAGGAAGTTTCCCGGTCCCGGCCGCGCCGGCGACGGTTTAATGGGCTCTTTAACAAGGCTGGCAGCTGTCATGGATTGCCCTTCTAGGGATTTGCCTCAGGCGCTCGCCGAGCTGGCGCAGCTGCGCAGATCGCATGAATTGCTGGTCTCGACCCTCGATGCGGCCGGCGACGGCATCGTGACGCTGCTGCATTCGGATGGCTCCATCTACTACAACATCCGCTTCGTCGAGATGTGGAACCTTCCGGAAGACAAGCTCGCTGACATCAGCCAGACGTCGCTGATCGAATTGATGCTCAGCCGGGCCAAGGACCCGGCCGGTCTTGCGGCCCGCATCGAGCAGCGCAGCCTCAACCCGGAGGCCGAGGACCTGAGCATCCTCGAGCTCACGGATGGGCGGGTGCTCGAGCGTCGCGTCACGCCGCAGCGCGTCCAGAACCAGTGCGTGGGCAGCGTGATCACTTTTCGCGACATCACGGAGCGGCTGCGCTACGAGGAAAAGATGAGGTTCAGCTCGCTGGTGGTTGAACACTCGGGACCGATATGCTGGGTCGACTCGGTGCAAGAGTCGCTGATCTACGGCAACAAGGCCGCGTGCGAAGTACTCGGGTACACCCCCGATGAAATCGCCGGCCTGCGGCTGCAGGACGTCGTTGAGGGCTCTTCCCCCGAGCTGGGCGCCGCCCTGGCGGCGAAATTCCGCGACTCCGACAACCCGACCTTCGAACACTCGTTCCGTCGCAAGGACGGCACCCTGGTCCAGCTCGAAGTGACGTCTTCTGTGGCCAAGGACGACAAGCGCTCTGTGGGCATCGTGGCGTTCAAGGACATCACCGGCCAGAAACGAGCAGAGCAGCAGCAAAAGCGCCAGCAGGCGATCCTGAGGTCGCTCATCAACTCGATCCGCGACCGGATCTTCTACAAGGACCTCGACGGCCACTACCTGGGCTGCAACACGACGTTTGCCGTCGGCGTGGGCCGGCCCGCCGCTGAAATCCCCGGTCTCAGTGCCCACGACCTGTACCCGCAGGAAGTTGCCAGCGCGCTTGACATCCGCGACAAGGCGGTGTTGAACGAGCTGCGCGAGCATTCGGGGGAGTACTGGGTCACCTACCCGGATGGCGAGCGTGCGTTGTACGAGACCGTCGTTTCGCCCTTGTGGGACGAGCAGGGCATGCCCCAGGGCGTGCTGGGCATTGGCCGCAACATCACGCAGCGCAAGGAGCAGGAAGAGGAAGTGCGGCATGCCAAGGAGCTTGCCGAAGACGCCACGCGCATGAAATCCGACTTCCTGGCCAATATGAGCCATGAGATTCGCACACCGATGAACGCCATCATCGGCTTGTCGAACCTGGCTCTCAAGAGCGAAATGACGGCGCGACAGCGGGACTACATCGGCAAGATCCAGACATCCGGCCAGCACCTGCTGCGGGTTGTCAACGACATCCTGGATTTCTCCAAGGTCGAAGCCGGCAAGCTCGACCTGGAGCACAACGATTTCGACCTGCAAAGGCTGCTGGAAAACGTCGCCAACCTGATCAGTGAAAAGTGCGAAGCCAAAGGGCTGGAGCTGGTGTTCGATGTTGCGCCCGACGTGCCGATCAACCTGATGGGGGACTCGCTGCGGCTGGGCCAGATCCTGGTCAACTACGCCGGCAATGCCGTGAAGTTCACCGAGAAGGGCGAGATCGTCATTTCGCTGCAGGCCAGCGAGCGCACCGACAAGGACGTGCTGCTGCACTTCCGGGTGCAGGACTCCGGCATCGGCCTTGCGCCCGAACAGGTCAGTCGCCTGTTCCAGAGTTTTTCGCAGGCCGACACTTCCACCACGCGCAGGTTTGGCGGCACGGGCCTGGGCCTGGCGATCTCCAAGCGGCTGGCCGAGCTCATGGGCGGTGAGGTCGGCGTGCAAACCGAACAGGGCAAGGGCAGCACCTTCTGGTTCAGTGCGCGGCTGGGCATAGGCACGGCCAGCCAGCGACCGCTGCTACCCAGCCTCGACCTGCGCGGCCTGCGCGCCCTGGTGGCGGACGACAACGAACATGCCCGCGCCGTCATCGTCGACATGTTGCAGGGCATGACCTTCCTGACCACCGAAGTCGACTCGGGCCCTGCTGCGGTCGAGGAGGTACGCAAGGCCGCAAGCGCCGGGCGCCCCTACGACATCATCTATCTCGACTGGCGCATGCCCGGCCCCGACGGCATAGAAACCGCGCGCCGGATCCAGGCGCTGAAGCTGGCCTCACCGCCGAGGCTCCTGTTGCTGACGGCGCACAGCGGCGAGGATGTCCTGAAGGAAGCCCAAGACGCCGGGTTCCAGCACGTGCTGGTCAAGCCCGTGACCGCGTCGATTCTGTTCGATTGCACCATGAATGTGCTGGGCGGACCGCTCATCGAACCGGCCCCCGCGAGCCTGCCGAGCGGCGCGGTCGACCCCCGGTTGGCCATCCTGCGCGGTGCGCGGGTCCTGCTGGTCGAGGACAACGACATCAACCAGCTGATCGCGCGCGCGTTGCTGGAAGACTTGGGACTGATGGTCGAGGTCGCGGACAACGGCCAGGTCGCGCTCGAGATGGCGCAGCAATCGCCCTACGATCTGGTTTTCATGGACATGCAGATGCCGGTGATGGATGGCGTCACGGCAACCCGGGAAATGCGCAAGCTGCAACGGTTCGAGCATTTGCCCATCGTCGCCATGACCGCCAACGCGATGGAGCGCGACCGCGTTTCATGCCTGGACGCCGGCATGAACGACTTCCTGGTCAAGCCGATCGACCAGCAGCAGTTGCTGGGCATTCTGTTGCGATGGATCGGTACTCGTCGCGCAGGCTCCGAACCGGCCGCGCCCAATCCGGAGGCGCTGCCGGCAGATACCTCGCCCGATGCCACTGCGGACGGCGAACTCCCCGAGGGCATCGCCGGATTGAACACGGCGCTGGGCCTGAGCCGCATGCTGGGCAAGAAGTCGCTGTACCTGGCGATGTTGCGCCGCTACCGTGCGGGCCAGGAGCGGGTGGTGCGGGACATGCGGCAGGCGCTGGCGGCGGGTGATAGCGCCACGGCCGAGCGGCTCGCGCACACGACCAAGGCGGTCTCCGCCAATATCGGCGCGACACTGGTGCAGGGGCGGGCTGCGGCGCTGGAATCGGCGATCGGGGAGGGTCGCAGCGCATCCGACATTGCACGGCTGGTGGGCGAACTCGAGGCCCCGCTGGGCGTGCTGCTGGGCGCGTTGGACAGCTTCGTTGCCCGGCAAGTGTTGCCGGCTGTAGCAGACAGGTAGAAGACATGTCATTGATTCTTGTGATCGAGGACGATCGGATCCAGAGACGGGTCACCGCGGAGGCGCTGAAGAGCACCGGCCACGAAGTACTGGAAGCCCCCGACGGGGTCGAGGGATTGCAGAGTGCCCGTACCAACAGGCCGGATCTGATCGTCTGCGACGTGATGATGCCCGGGATGAACGGCTACCAGCTCGTGACCGCACTGCGTGAGGAGGAGGGCATCTCGGACACCCCCGTCATCATGCTGACGGCGATGACCGAGCGCGCGCACATGCGCACCGCCATGACCAGTGGCGCCGACGACTACATTGCCAAGCCCTTCAGCTTTCAGGAGCTCAATGAGGCCGCCTCGGCGCTGCTTGCAAAGCGCAAGGCGCAGCATGATGGCTTCGTCAATTCGATGAAGTCCGAGATCACGGAGGCGCTGGACGAGCAAAAGCAGGTCCTGTCAGGTCAATACGAGCGGCGCTTCGTCGAGGAACTCAATTCCCGCTGGGAACGAGTGGGTGAGGGAAATGCAGAATTGAAGTATGAGGAGGCGACCGTGCTGGTTGTCGACCTGTTCGGATCGACACTGCGGAATCCGCCCCCGGGAACCGACACGGGCAAGTCGGTGCGGCATGCGTACCAAGCCGCGCGCGACACCCTCTATCTGTTTCGCGCCCGCCACCTGCTGGCCTACGGCAACGACCTGCTTGCCATCTTCGCCGATCCGCCCGGTTCGGTGGGCGTCAGCCCGAAGATGCGGGCCGCACGCGCCGCCTGCGCCCTGGTGAAGGCGAGATCGAGTCCGGCGAAGCCGGCGCAGACTGGCGTCCCGGATGACGCGGCGCCCACCGACATAGCGATTGCAATGCATGAGGGCCCCATCACCCTGCTGCTTGTCAGCGACGCGCTGCACGGGGATCCGGACGCGACCCTGGCAACCGGCGAAACGCTGAACGCGGCCAGGGCGCTGCAGGAGTTCGCTCGGGCTTCGCACTGGCACATCGCGTGTTCCAGCACCATGCTTTCCGGCATGGGAGAGCAAACGAAGACCGGCCGGACCGCGGCGGTTTCACTCGGTCCGCTGCGGCAGGCGCTGGACGCGGTCGAATTGCTGGGGGTTTCCTGAAAGGGCCGCGATGCTTGATTCTCTGACTTCACGCGTGGCCGGCGCCTCGGTGGCCGCGGCCGGGCCCGTCCCATCGCCGACTGCCGGACCGGTCGATCTGGACGCGGCCTTGGCCCGCCTTGGCGGAAACATGGGCCTGTACCGCCAGGTCTTCCGGATGTTCCGCGTGGACGCCGGGTCCATGGTCGCACAGCTGGCCGACCTGCTGGCCACCGGTCAACGGCAAGAGGCGGGCCGCGTGTCACATACGCTCAAGGGACTCGCCGCCACCCTGGGCGCCACGGGGCTGGCCGAGACAGCCCAGCAGATCGAGGCGGCGATGGCACGAGAAGCGAGCGATGTGGACGCGGTGCTGCTCGCCGATGCCGGAGACGCTTTTGCGCAAGCGTGTTTCAGCATCGAGCAGGCGCTGCCCGCGCTGTCCGCATCGCAGTGCTGAAACTCTGAGACTTCCGAAAGAATTGATGTCCACCCATTCCAAACCGGCAGCCGGGCCGCGCCAGCCGACCTTCGACGAATCCTATATCTTCGGCGACCCGATACCGGTTGCGGAAGCCATCGAAAAGAACAGCGACACGACCTGGGCGTTGTGGTCCGACCTGGTCGCAAACCAAGACATGGGCTTTGCCGACACGGTTCCCATGACCGGGCCGGGAGTAGTGCCAATGGCGCTGCCTGCACCGCCGGAAATGCGTCCCAAAGTTCGGCCCGCACTCCGCGCCAAGGGCACGCTTGAAGACGTCGTGCTGGAGTCCAGGCGGAACAATCGCGTCTGTCCGCAGCCAGCCAAGTGGCAGCAGCTCTACCAGATGCTCGAGGTCAAGTCGCAGCCGGATTCCGGAAGACAGCTGAACCCCCCTCCGGTCGGGACTGCGTGGCTGGAAACGCCGCCATTGGCCAAGAGGATGTTCTTTCGCGACCAGATCGAGTGGGCGGCTGCGCACGAATGCATCGAGGACGTCTTTTCGTTTCTGAAGCGACTCCCGGAACCGCACTGGTACCACATGGGCGAGTGAGCCTGCTGAGGATCGATCCGCCTCGAACCGGCTGCATCGCCTGAGCGAGGCACCCGGGTCTGATCGCCGAGCTGGCGTTAGGCAACATTCCTATCGTTGGCAAGTCATTTCTGTCAACGCAACACGTAGGCGCGTGATGTGATGCAGTTGCCTGGCCTGAGCCCAGAGCAGGAGAAGTTCCATGAGCTATGTCGTTGAGTCCACAATCGGCTCCGCTGCCCAGGCCGCCACCTCGCGCCGACCCGTCCCCGAACGGTGGGGACCGATACGTGCGCTCGCCACGTGGCTGGGGTTCACCGCAAAGGGCACTGCCCGCGCAAGCGCCAGCGCCGACCTCTGGGATGAACAGAAAGAATGGGTAAAAGCCAGGGCAGCCATGGTCGCGGTCGGCGACGGGATGCTGACCCGGTCCCGCCGCGATCACCAGCCATTGACCATGGTCGTCCTGGACGTCAATGATCTCCCACAGCTGACGAGAGTCCTGGGCACTGACATCGCAGCGCAGTTTGTGTCACAGGCGCTGGGCAAATTGAACGGTATCGCGACGTCCACGGGCTTTGCCGCGCGCACGGCCGCAACCGTCTTCACGGTGCTGCTGCCAGGATTCACCCATGAGCGGGCCGTTGCAGCGCTCCATGAGGCGCTGGGCAGCCCCTGTCGAATCGAATACCACGCGGGAGAGCACGATGCCGTGCTGGCGCCCGAGTTCACGGTGCAGACCATCGGTGGTGACGCGCTGTCGGTCGGTGAGGTCTATCAGACCTTGCGCCGGAGTATTTCGCAGTCCCGGTCGGGCGATCAGCGCCGCGAGAGCCCTGTGCGTCGCGAGCGGGAGCCTCTCACGCCGCCTGCGCAGTCCCGGCCAACGAGCGGAAGCGGCCTCGATCCGGCGATCGGTCAATCCGTTGTCGATCCATTGGCGGCCACAATTCCCGTGCCGCTGGGGTTACTGCAGCGCGAGCGGCAATCCAGTCAAGCGGCCTATTGTCCGACCGCTGCGACCATTCCCATGCCGATGGGGCCGCGTTAAGAAGGTTCCTGCTTGCCGAGGCCGGCCGCAGCCGATACGTCGCGTAAGCAAACGTCGTATCGCCGCCTGGAGGAATACCCTAATGAGCGAGTGCCGCAACGTGGTCTCATTCAGCATGCCCATTCATGGTGATGGGACTGGAGATTTCATGGGTTCCTTCACTCGGCCTCGGAGCCGTCCGGCCAGATCAATTCCTGCTCGTTCGGGTACACCCGGATCGAACCGGTGGAGCGCCATCCGTGAGCTGACCGGCTGGCTGGGATGGAGCGCAGGCGACCCGGCCCGCGCCGACGTCGTTCGCGTTTCCACCGACCAGAAGAGCTGGGATCTCGATCAGGAAGCGATGTTCAAGATCGGCCATGACATGCTGTCCAGTTCAAGCGTGGGCCACCGGCACCTGAGCGTTGTCGTCTTCGATCTGAGCGATTTGCCGGAGCTGGAATGCATCTTTGGCGTCCAGGCCGCCGAGGAGATCATCGTCCAGACTGCGGCCAGACTGCAGCGCCTGGCCACCCGAAAGGGCCTGGCGGTACGGAGCGGCGCAACGGTATTCACCGTATTGCTGCCAGGCGTCGGCCACGACCAGGCTCTCAACCTCATCGGTGCGGAGCTGGGCCACCCTTGCTGCATCGAACTGGAGGCGGGCGGCGACGAGATCATGCTGGCGCCCGAATTCAGGGTGAGGACCGTATTCGGGCACGCCGTGTCCCTCAGGGAAACATTCGAATCCCTGTGCCGGGACATGGCGCAGAGCCGGCTCCATGAAGAGCGCCGTTCGAAATATCTGGCGCGCGAGCGCGAGTCCTATTCGCGGCCCAGCACACTGCAGGCGACGAAGGCAGGATCGCGGAACATGTTCCAGATCGCCTATCCGCCATTGGCTGCCACTGTCCTCGTGCCGACGGGAACCTGCTAGACCGGCCGGTCTGGCCGATCGGCACGACAGGTCATCGTCGGAGCCGTGCGGCAACAGTTCTTTGCTGCAGCCATCTCGAGGGACCCGCCCTGCGTCCCTCCGCGCCCAAGTGATGAGTAGCGCGGAGGCATGTTCCACGCACGTAAGCGTGCTGGCGCACAGACACCGCGCCAATTCAACCCTACCCTGATCGCACATCCAAGCGTCATGGAGGTAGAAGCAATGTTTTCGAACCAATATGTACCGCAATTGCCAGGCGCGGATGATTCGCGTCAGGAAGAAGTTGCAGTGCCGGATGAGGCCATCCACTTCGAAGGATGTGGCTATACCAGCCTGACTGCACTTTCGTCGGACTGGTATTGGGAGCAGGACAGCAGCTTTCGCTTCACGAAGATGGTGCGCAGCCCTTGCGCCGCTCCCTTGCCGGGCTTCAGCAAAAGCGTGCCGATCGGACATCGCCGCTGGGAAGGGACGGGCGCCCGCGCTTTGAGCGAGACCTGGGATCAGCACCGCCATCGACTCGAGGCCCGGCAGCCGTTTCGCGATTTTCAATACTCCGTATTTGCCGGGCCTCACGGCGTCATCAGCCTGTCGGCGAGCGGCGAGCCGGTATTCAACGCGCGCGGTCAATTTGCCGGCTATCGCGGCACGTCTCGGGATATCGCAACGGATTGGGGCTTCGAGCAGCGGCTGCTCGATGCGCGAGCGCCTCTGCCGTTGTCGGTCCAGGCGGAGCCCGTGGGCGCCTGGTCGGTTGACCTGCAGTCGTGGAAGTTCAATTGGTCGAACGAGGTCCGAGTCATCCTCGACATTCCGGTGGCCAGTCCCTCCTCGAGGGAGTACTCCACCCATTCCTGTCCCCGGGACTACCGACGGGAACTCCGGTCAGCCATTGCGGCCAGTGTCGCCGACGGCAAGCCCTTCTCATTCGAGTCGCGGATCGTCACGGCCAGGCAGCGTCGAATATGGCTGTCCACCAGCGGTCACGTCGAATGTGACGCCAGCGGAGTCGGCGTCTGTGTTCGCGGTGTGCTGCAGGACATTACGCGCAGCAAGCAAACGAACGAGGAGAGTCGGCAGCTCTCGGCCAAGTTGAACCTGACGTTGCAAACCATGACCGATGGGCTCTTCACCCTGGACCGGGACTGGCGATTCACCTACCTGAACCCGGCGGCCGAGCGCTCGCTGTGCCGGCCGGCCGGCCAATTGCTGGGCAAGAACATCTGGCAAGAGTTTCCGGAGGCGGTCGGCGGCAACTTTCACAAGCAATATGAGCGTGCGCTTGCAGAAGGTGTGGCGGTGGCGTTTCGCGAGTATTTCGCGCCATTGAACCTGTGGGCCCAGGTCAGAGCCCACCCCTCGGCCGAAGGACTGCTGGTCTTCTTCTCCGACGCGTCGGATGCCGTTCGGGCCCAACAGGAAATTGCCCAGCTCAAAGACAGCCTCGAGGAAAAGGTCAGGGTACGCACTGCCCAGCTGCAGACGCTCACCAAGGAGATGGAAACCTTCTCCTACTCGGTGGCGCACGACTTGCGCTCACCGCTTGCCGCCATCAGTGGCTTCGGCAAGATACTGGAGAACGAATTCGGCCCCCTGGTCAGCGAACGCGGCCGCCATTTGCTCAGTCGCATTCGCGCTGCGGCGGGACAGATGGAGGAGATGACGGAGGGCTTGCTGGCGCTGGCCCGGGTTTCGCCGGTCGAAATGCGCGAACAGTCGGTGGACCTTGGGCGGATCGCCGCCGGGCTTATGGAACGGCTGCGTGAGCGCGACCCCGATCGAAAGGTGGACATTCAAATCATGCCCGACTTGCGGGCACAGGGGGACGCGGCGCTGCTGACCCAGGCCCTGACCAATCTGTTGTCAAACGCATGGAAGTTCACCGGAAAGCAGCCCCAGGCCCGCATCGAAGTCGGCAGCCGGACCGGCCCTGATGGCGAAACCGTTTTCTTCGTCAAGGACAACGGCGCTGGTTTCGACATGACCTACGCTTCCCGGCTGTTCGGCGTGTTCAGTCGCCTCCACTCGGCGTCCGAATTCGAAGGCACCGGAATCGGTCTGGCCATCGTGAAGAAGGTGATCGAGCGCCACGCCGGCCGTGTCTGGGCCGAGTCCGTGCCGGATCACGGTGCCAGCTTCTACTTCACCCTGAAGGCGGGCGACTGCCGTGCGGCGTCGGTCGCCGAAGTGTCCGTCCACCCAGCTGCGAGCTGAGTTGAAACCGTCCGCCATTCCCTCCATCCGATCCAGGCTCGTGGTCCTGGTGCTGGCTTGCATCTTGCCCGCCGCGATCATGGTCGGCGGCCTGATCGCCTTTCAATACCAGCAAGAGCGGGAATCTCTCACCGACGATGCGATAGGCGAAGCCAGGACTCTGGCCTTTGCGGTGGACCAACGCCTCCTCATTGTCAAGGCGGGCCTGACGGCGCTGGCCACCTCCCGGTCGCTGCGCGCCGGAGACCTTTCCAGTTTCTACGAGGAGGCCAAGGCAACGGTCCCGGAGCTGAACGCCGAGAATATCGTCTTGCTGGGGCCCGACGGGCAAATGATTCTGAACACATTGAAACCGTTCGGAACGCCCCTGCCGGCCAACAAGGCGTCGCAACTTACACAGGTGCTCCAGAGCGGGAAAGCGGTGTTCGCCGATCTCTTCATGGGTTCGGTCGCCGGCAAACGCAGGGTCGCGGTTGGCGTACCCGTGATTCATGACGGCAAGGTCGCCTACAGCATCAACGCCAGCATCACGCCCGAGCGCCTGCAGACCATCTTGCTGCAACCTCGGCTGACGCCGGACTGGATAGCGGCCATTTACGACAACACCGGCGCAGTCGTCGCCCGCACGCGCGACCAGCAGCGCTTTGTCGGAGTCAAGGGCACCCCGGTCGTGGCGAAACGCGTGAACGAGGTTGCGGAGGGCGCAATGCAAGGGACGACCCTCGAGGGCGATCCGGTGATTGCGGCCTTCAGCCGGTCCGGCCTTTCCGGCTGGACCGTCGTCATCGCCATCCCAAGAGACAGTCTGACCGCCGGCCTTCGGCGCTCGATGCTATGGCTGGGGGCCGGCACATTGCTGCTGCTGGCGTTCACCTTGGCGCTGGCCCAGGCCTTAGGGAATGGCATCGTCCGCACCACGCAGGAGCTGATCGCGCCGGCACTGGCGCTGGGTAGCGGTGAACTCCTGTCCGCGCCCCTGCCCGAGCCCTCGTTCCGGGAAGCCGCTCAGGTCGGGCAAGCCCTGGCGCAGGCGGCCGGCATCCTGAGTGGGGCCACCCGGGCCCTGACCCAAAGCGAAGCGCGCTTGCGCGCAATCGTCGAGTCGGCCATGGACGCTGTCATCATCGTCGACGAGGACCACAGGATCATCCTGTTCAATGCGGCCGCGGAGACGCTTTTTGGTTACTCGCGACAGGAGGCGCTGGTCGGATCCGTCGAGCGGCTCGTCCCCGAACGGCGTCGTGACGAGTTCGCCGCGCGTCTCGACGCATTCGGGCGAAATGGGAATCGGTACAGGCGGAGTACCCAGGTCCTGTTCGGTCTGCACCGCGGCGGCAAGGAGTTTCCGATCGATGCAGCGATCTCGCAGTTCGTCGAGGATGGCAAGAGGATCTACACCTTCATCATCCGCGATGTCAGCGAGCGGGATCGCGCACACGCTGACCTGGTTCGCAGCAACCTCGATCTGCAGCAGTTCGCGTTTGTCGCTTCGCATGACCTGAGAACGCCGCTGCGCTCGATCGAGGGTTATCTGCACCTGCTGGAAAAGAGATACGGGCCCGGCCTCGATGCGAAGGCGCTGGACCTCATTCATCGCGCCTCGAACGCCGTCCTGACCCTCGACCGCCTGACAGAGGACCTGCTTTCGTACGCCAGCCTGGATGCCCAGGCGAAGCCATTCACCACCATCGACTGCAACGAGATACTGGCCGATACGGTACGGTTGATGGAAGAGGTCATCACCGAGTCGAATGCCAGCATCGTCAGCGCGGGGCCGCTGCCCACGGTGCTGGGCGACCGCACCCAGCTGGTCCAGCTGTTCCAGAACCTGCTGAGCAACAGCATCACTTACTGCGAGGGGCAGCCTCCGCAAATCCGGATCACCTCCAACCTGGATTCGGACGCGATGTGGACTGTTTCCGTGGCGGACAATGGCATCGGCATCGAGTCCAGGCATCACGAGCGGATCTTCGAGGTCTTCAAGCGCCTGCACACGTCCAGCGAGTACCCCGGCACCGGCATCGGACTGGCGGTGTGTCGGCGCGTCGTCGGACGCCATGGCGGCCGCATCTGGGTCGATTCGGCCGACGGACGCGGAAGCACCTTCTCATTCACCCTGCCGACTATTCCGGAGCCCCGTCATGATCAAGCCACTTAGCACGCGCGGCCACGAGGCCGTGGTCCTGCTGGTCGAGGACAATGAAGACCATGTGTTCCTGGCGCAGGCCTCATTCGAAGAGGCCAAGCTGCGGGTCAACATGCAACATGTCGACGACGGGGTGAAATGCATGGCGTTCCTGCGCAAGCAATCGCCTTACGAAAACGCGCCGACCCCCGACCTGATTCTGCTGGACATCCACATGCCGCGCATGGACGGTTACGAGGTGCTGGATGCGATCGTCAACGATGAGGCGCTCCGATCCCTGCCCGTCATCGTCCTCACGACTTCCGCCGAGGCCGTCGACATCGATCGGATGTACCACCTGCGCTGCAGTTCGTACATCACCAAGCCGCTGGACTTCGAAAGCTTCACCAAGGCGCTGGCACAAATGGCCGACTACTGGCTCAATCTGGTTGTGGTTCCCCACAGGCCCGGCTGACAAGTCGTGACATCCCTAAGCCGCGCTGTTCATCCTCAGCGTGCGTACAGGTCGTGAACCATGCATTGGCCAAGACCCTGTGCTTTCGGGATGAGGTCGAGTGGGCGGGCGCGTAGCACGTCGCCGATGCCGTGCCTGCTCGCATTCTTCACCGACGCCAGTCGCAAGATGTTACTTAAATAGGAAATGCCTTAGGGGCGCGGACGCCGCCCCGTGTTCTCATGGCACGGTACCCCTTTGCGTCTTGCAAGTAGCGGGATTCGACATCGTCCTCGACAATTTTGGACAAGGACGCCACCCGGTGAAGATTGAACAGACGAACGACCCAGTGATCGTCGTGGCGGTGCCATCGCCGTCCGGTCGGAACAGTAAGGATGTGGACCAGCTGCACGGTCTGCTGAAGCGCCAGCTCAAGCGGCACTTTGGCGATCAGTTCGAGATCCCCGCGCAATGGCGGCCTTTCATCGATCAGGTGAATGACGCCTATCTGGAATTCGACTCGGACCGCGAGATACTGGAGCACTCGCTCAATCTGAGTTCGCAGGAACTGTTGGACGCCAATTCGAAAATGCGAGCCGTCTTCCAGGTCCTGCCCGATCTGGTGTTGCGCTTGGACCACCAGGGGACCGTTCTCGCCATCAAGGCCGGCTCCTCCAGCGACATGATGATCAAACGCGAGGTTTTGATCGGAAAGCGTGTCCAGAATTGCCCCATCAAGGAGGTTGCTCGCGCATTTTCGGCGGCGATCGGGCAAGTGATCGCAAAGAACTCGCCGGTCAGCATCGAGTATTCAGCGGTGTTGCGCGGCCAGGAATCCCATTACGAAGCCCGGCTCGTGCCGCTGCCGAAGAAGCAGATGGCCGTCGTCATCCGCAATGTCACCGACCGCAAACAGTCGCTGCACCTGCTGGAGTCCGCCGTGGAACAGTCCAGTGAGTCCATCGTCATATCGGAGGCACGGCTCGACTGGCCGGGAGCGCGCTTCCTGTTCGTCAATCCCGCGTTCACGCGAATGACGGGTTACACCGCAGCCGAAACCCTCGGGCAAACACCCCGCCTCCTGCAAGGGCCGAACTCCGATCGCGCCGAGTTGCGCCTGATGCGCGACACCCTGATCCAGGGCCAACCGTACGCGGGTGAAACCATCGCCTATCGCAAGGACGGGACCGAATTCCAGATGGAGCGCCACGTGGTTCCCATCCGTAATTCGATTGGAACCATCACGCACTTCCTGGCAATCCAGCGTGACATCACCGCGCGCAAACAGGCGGAAGTTGCCCTGCGCGAGAGCAACGAAAAGTTCCACCAGCTGGCGGAAAACATCACCGATGTGTTCTGGATCCGTTCCCCCGACATGCGCGAGGTGCAGTACCTCAGCCCGGCCTTCGAGCGGATCTGGGGCCGCTCCAGGGAAAGCCTGTACGCCAATCCGCAACTGTGGGCCGAAGCCATATTGCCGCAAGACCGTGACCGCGTGCGCGCCGCCTTCGTCACGCTCATGGGGGCCGCACCGACGATCAGCGTCGAGTATCGAATCGCGCAGCCCGCGGGCGAGGTGCGTTGGGTCCATGCCCGCGGCTTCCAGGTGCTCGATGCCCAGGACAAGCTGATCCGGCTGATGGGCGTTGTCACGGACATCACGGAGCGCAAGCGAGCCGAACATGCGCTGCGCGAAAGCGAGGAACACTTTCGCTTCCTGCACGATATGGCCAAGGCGGCGTACACGCTGGCCGATCCGCAAGAGATCAAGAAAGTGACAGCGCGGATGCTGGGCCAGCAGTTGCACGCCTCCCGCTGTGCTTATGCGGAGGTGGACAAGGACGGCGAGCAGGCCACTGTGCTGCACGACTACACCGACGGTTGCGCCAGCACCTTGGGCCAATACCAGCTTTCGCACCTGGGTGCGAAAGCCCTGGCGAAGCTGCGCGCCGGACAGACCGTGATCATCCGCAATGTGGACAGGGAGCTATTGCCCGGCGAGGGAGCGGACATGTTCAACGCCATCGGCATCAAGGCGCTCATTACCTGCCCGCTGATCAAGGATGGCGGTCTTCGCGCGTTCATGTCCGTCAGCCAGGCGACCACGCGCGACTGGACGCCGGGCGAAGTCGTCCTCGTTCAGGATGTCGTCGAACGTTGCTGGGCGGCGTTCGAGCGCCGCACGGCGCAGCAGCGCCTGCTTCTCTTGACCAATGTCATCAACGCTTCACCCGACTTCATCATCGTCAAGGACCGAAATCTCCGCACGATTCTTTGCAATGAAACCCTCTCTCGGGCTATCGGCAAGCAACCCGAAGAGCTTTACGGCAAGACGGACATCGAGAACGGATGGCCCTACGAGCAGGTCAAAGGCAATCCTTCGAAGTCGATTCGCGGATTCGAGGCCGATGACCGCGAGGCCCTCGCCGGGAAAACCATTCGCAATCCATCCGACCCCGCGAACGTGGGGAACGAAGTTTTCTACTTCGATACTTTGAAAGTTCCTTTGCGCGATACGGAAGGGACGATCATCGGCGTGCTCGGTATTTCGCGCGATGTCACGAAACGCCGGCGCGCGGAAGAGGAGCGGGAAAAACTCGACGCGTTGATCCAGAACAGCGCCGATTTCATCGGCATGGCAACTCTCAAGGGGAAACCGTTTTACCTGAACCGTGCGGGGCGCGAACTGGTTGGGCTGGAGCCGGATCAAGATGTTTCCTGCATCACCCTCGCCGAGTTGTTCGATGACGATACCGCGGCGCTCCTGAAGAACACCGCAATTCCGGCGAGCTTTGCCGTCGGACAGTGGACCGGCGAAGGCAAGTTGCGTCATTTGACGACGCGCGCCTTGGTCCCCGTGCATATTCACTCGTTCCTGGTGAGGGATTCGAAGACCCATGAACCGATTTGCCTCGCCACCGTCCAGCGAAACATCAGCGACATAAAAGATTCCGAGCACAAGCTGGAGCTGACGAACCGAGAGTTGGTCAAAGTTTCGCGCCAGGCCGGCATGGCGGAAATTGCCGCCAACGTGCTGCACAACGTGGGCAACGTGCTCAACAGCGTGAATGCGTCGGCGGAGCTTGTGAGCAGCACGCTGCGCAGCTCCCGGGCCCGAGGGTTGACGCAGGCGACCCGGTTGATGGACGAACATGCAGCGGACCTGGGCGATTTCCTGACCCTCGACGAAAAGGGCAGGCTGCTTCCCGGCTACCTGAAGGGGATCGCGCAAGCGCTGGCGCAGGAACAGCAAGGGATGGTCGCGGAGCTGGCCCACCTGAGCCAGAGCATCGATCACATCAAGAGCGTGGTCGCCAGCCAGCAGTCGCATGCGGTGGGTTCCGGCCTGATCGAGCCGGTGCAGATCTGCGAGCTGGCCGAGGAAGCGCTGCGAATGAGCGGCGACTCGCTCGCGCGCCACCGGGTCACGGTGGTCAGGGAATTCGCGCAGATTCCGGTGGCGCGCGTGGACCGGGCGCGAGTGCTGCAGATCCTGGTCAACCTGATCAGCAACGCCAAGAATGCAATGGAAGAAATGCCGGCGCCGCGTCGGCTCACGCTGCGGGTCCACCTGGCGGCAGGATCGCGCCTGCGTATTCAGGTGACAGATGACGGCGAGGGCATCCCGGCGCAGAACCTGACGCGCATCTTCGTGCACGGTTTTACCACCCGCAAGAGCGGCCACGGCTTCGGCCTGCACAGCTGCGCGCTGGCGGCCCGGCAGATGGGCGGCACCCTCAGCGCCCACAGCGACGGGGCCGGCCGGGGCGCGACGTTCACGCTGGAACTTCCCTTCGACACAGCGCAGGCCGAGCGATGAACATCTCGCCGAACACCCGGCTGCGCGAGGCGGCGATTGGCATCGGACGCTCCAAATGGATGCAACAGAGCGAGCGCATCAAGTTTCGCATCCTCGTTCCGCTGGCGCTGGCGCTCGTTGTGTTGCTCAGTGCATTCATTGGTTTCCTGAACAATGATCACCGCCGTATTGCCACGCGCGACACGGACATTTCGGCTCAAGACGTGCAGAAGCTGTTGGCCGTCGAAGAGGAGCAAAAGGCGGCGGTGATGGCGACCATGCTGCAGGCCCTCATGAACGATGACCTGCTGGCGCAAGCCATGCGCGTGCGCGACCGTGACACATTGCTCGAACGGATGAAACCGCTGTTTGAATCACTCCATCGGCGCCACAAGATAACGCATCTGTATTTTCACGCGCCGGACCGGACCAATGTGCTGCGCGTGCATCAACCCGACCTGCACGGGGACAAGATCGACCGCTACACGATGCTCGAGGCGGAAAGAACAGGACAGACAGCCTCCGGCATCGAACGCGGCGTGACCGGAACATTTACCCTGCGCGTCGTCTCGCCCTGGCGTCGCAACGGTCAACTGTTGGGTTACGTCGAGTTGGGAGTGGAATTCGAGGAGATCGTCAAGGATATCCACGGGCTGCTCAACGTCGATTTCGTGATCGCGGTCTACAAGAAGCTTCTGGACCGGGAGCAGTGGAACAAGGCGCTGGCGAGCTCCGGCAGGCAAGGTCGCTGGGATCAATTCCCGGCCACAGTGGTCCTGGACAAGACGATGGGGACGATTCCGCAACCGGTTCTCGAGTATCTTGCCAGCGCGCGGCCCGAACCCTCGGGCTCCAATCATCTCGTTTCCTGGAATGGCAAGGACCTGGGATTGGCCTTTCTGCCGCTGAATGACGTGACCGGCAAAACGATCGGCGAATTGATCGTGCTGAATGACATCACGGAGTCAATGGCCCAAGAGCGCGCCTCCGCCTGGGTCATCACGTTGCTCTGTCTGGCGGTCAGCGCCATATTGTTCGGTCTGTTCTATCTGTTTCTCACGTGGGTCGAAAGGGACCTCGCGGAGAGAACTTTGAAGCTGAAGAATGCCAACGCCGAGTTGAGTGAGGAAATCGATTTCCGCGAGAACACCCAAAGGGATCTGGCCGCCACTCACAAACAGTTGATTGAAGCCTCGCGCCAGGCCGGCATGGCGGAGATCGCCACCAACGTGCTGCACAACGTGGGCAACATCCTGAACAGCGTCAACGT
This sequence comes from Comamonadaceae bacterium, assembly GCA_012274225.1. GTDB lineage: Bacteria > Pseudomonadota > Gammaproteobacteria > Burkholderiales > Burkholderiaceae_C > Ramlibacter. Next base: position 26,561 of record JAAOZX010000029.1, read on the forward strand.
GTCTGCCACCTTGGTGAGCAGCACGCTGCGCACCTCCCGGGCCCGGGGCCTGGCGCAGGCGATCCGCTTGATGGACCAACATGCAGCGGACCTGGGCGATTTCCTGACCCGCGACGAGAAAGGCAAGCTGCTGCCCGGCTATCTGAACGGAATCGCGCGAGCCCTGGCGCAGGAACAACAGCAGATGATCGAGGAGCTGGCCCAGCTCACCAACAGCGTCGACCACATCAAGAGCGTGGTGTCTACCCAGCAGTCGTATGCGGTGGGGTCCAGCATGATCGAGCCGGTGCAGATCCGCGATCTGGCCGAGGAAGCGCTGCGATTGCACGGCGACTCGCTCGCGCGCCACCACGTCACGGTGGTCAGGGAGTTCGCGCCGGTGCCGCTGGTCCTGGTGGACCGGGGGCGGGTGCTGCAGATCCTGGTCAACCTGATCAGCAACGCCAAGCAGGCCATGGAAGGCGTGCAGGACGCACCGCGCCGGCTCACGCTGCGGGTAGGCGTAGCGGCTGGATCGCGCCTGCGCATCGAGGTGAAGGACGACGGCGATGGCATTTCGGCGCAGAACCTGACGCGCATCTTCGCGCACGGCTTTACCACCCGCAAGACCGGCCACGGCTTCGGCCTGCACAGCTGCGCGCTGGCAGCCCGGCAGATGGGCGGCACCCTCAGCGCCCACAGCGACGGGGCCGGCCGGGGCGCGACGTTCACGCTGGAACTTCCCTTCGACACAGCGCGGCCCCCAGAAAACCACATCGAGCGACAACTGACAGGAACGACAGCATGAACACGCCTTCCAACCGCCGCATTCTGCTGATCGACGACATGCCTTCGATCCATGAGGACTTTCGCAAGATTCTTTGCGCCGCGCCGGCGGCGCCCGAGCTGGATGCAGCAGAGGCGACCCTGTTCGACCAGCCCACGAAGCGTCCCGGCGACAGCTTCGAGCTCGACTCGGCCGACCAGGGGCGCGATGGCGTGGCGATGGTCGAAGCGGCCGTGCGGGCCGGCCTTCCGTATGCCATGGCGTTTGTGGACATGCGCATGCCCCCAGGCTGGGATGGCGTGGAGACCATCGAGCGGCTCTGGCACATCGACCCGAACGTGCAGGTGGTGATCTGCACGGCCTACTCCGACCACCCCTGGGAGGACGTGCTGGCGCGGCTGGACGTGCGGGACCGCCTGCTCATCATCAAGAAGCCGTTCGACATCATCGAAGTCAGCCAACTGGCCCGGATGCTGACGGCCAAGTGGGAGCTGGCGCGCCAGGCAGCTTCGCAGATGAACCGCCTGGAGCAGGCCGTGCAGGAGCGAACGTGCGAGCTGACGCTTGCCAAGGACGCCGCCGAGGTAGCGAATCAGGCCAAGAGCGACTTCCTGGCCAACATGAGCCATGAAATCAGGACGCCGATGAACGCCATCATCGGCCTGTCGCATCTGGCGCTCAAGACCGATCTCACAGCGCACCAGAACGGCTACCTCACGAAAATCGAAAGTTCGAGCCAGCATCTGATGAGGATCATCGACGACATCCTGGATTTCTCGAAGGTGGAGGCCGGCAAGCTCGGATTGGAGAGGACCGACTTCGCGCTTGAATCGATGCTGGACGGTGTCGTCAGCCAGCTGATCGAAAGAAGCAGCGCCAAGGGATTGGAGTTGGTCTTTGACATCGCGGCGGATGTGCCCAAAGAGCTGGTCGGCGATTCGCGGCGCCTGGCACAAGTCCTGCTCAATCTCATTGGCAACGCCTTGAAGTTCACCGAAACGGGCAAGGTCACCGTCTCCGCCTGCATCAGGGAGCGCTCGGATGATGAGGTGCTGCTGCATTTCGCCGTGAAGGACACGGGCGTAGGCCTCACGGAGGAGCAGTTGGGGCGCCTGTTCCAGCGCTTTCATCAGGCCGATTCCTCAATCACCCGCAAGTTCGGGGGCACCGGGCTCGGCTTGGCGATCTCCGGCAAGCTGGCCACGCTGATGGGTGGGGAGATCGGTGCTTTCAGCCGCGTGGGAGCAGGAAGCACCTTCTGGTTTACCGCCAGGCTGGGCCTGCGCGCTCCGGCGGCGCCAGCACTCGTTGCGCCCCCATCGCTGGCGAACCTCGCCGCGATCAACGGAGCTCGCATCTTGCTGGTGGAAGACAACGAAATCAACCAGATCGTGGCCAGCGAACTTCTGCGGCATGCCGGCTTTATCGTCGATGTTGCCGACAACGGGCAAATCGCCCTGGATCGGATCGCCCGCGTTGGCTACGACCTGGTCTTGATGGACATGCAAATGCCCGTGATGGACGGCATCGCCGCGACGTTGGCACTCCGGCGCATGGAGCAGTACCAAAGCCTGCCCATCGTTGCCTTGACCGCCAACGTGATGCCGCGGGAGCGGCAAAAATGCCTGGAAGCCGGAATGAACGACCTGCTGGCCAAGCCGATCGAACCGCGGGAAATGCGGGCCATGCTGCTGAAGTGGGTCAAGCCGCGGCTGGCCGCGAACCGTGTCGACACCGGCGGCGTGGCGATGGCAATAACATGAAGCGCCCGCATTTGGCAAGCAGCCGGCCAAGGATTTCTAGCCGCGACGCAAAGCTTGTCCGAGCTTTGGCACGCTGAGCGACGAACCTGTAGCAACTCGCTGCGTTCCTGGTCAGACACCCGCCCAATCGTTTTCCGGCCGCCCATGACAGCTGGCCGGCTGCTGGCTCAATTTGGGTGCCGTTCCCCACATGCCCGGCTGACAAATCGTGAAAGCCCTCCCCGGCGCTGTTCACCTCTATGCCAGCGCGGGCCGCCGCCGTTCCGACGGCAGCAGCAGCACCGCCGACGAAGTGCAAAGCGAAATCACCGCCATCGCCATGAACAGGGTGGCAAAGCCCATGTCCTTGACCAGCGGGCCCAGCAGCCAGACCGCCAGCGAACTGACGCCCAGCGAGATCGTGAACCGCATCCCCGACACGCGCGAGCGCATGCGGTCGTCGACATAGCGCACGATCATCGAGTCGTTGAACGGGATCGCCCCGAAAATGAAGATCATTGCGCACAGCAGCAGCGCATACAGCGCCCAGCCTTGCGCATGTGCCGCCAGCAGCAGGATCGGGACCTGGGCCAGGGTGACGACCAGGTACAGGGGCTTGAGCGGATAGCGGTCAATCAGGCGCCCCACCACCAGCTGGGCCAGCGAGGCCATGGCATAGACGCCGGCCAGCATCGCGCCCAGCAGGGCGGGCTCCTCGACGATGCCGCGGAAACGCTCGATGAGCAATTGCGCGTTGCCGTTGGTGGTGAAGTTGAACAGCAGGCTGCCGGTGATGGATGCAGCTGTCATGACGGCCAGCGCGCGCGCCAGCAGGGCGGGCGTCAGCGGCATCACGGCGCTGCCGCTCTTGCGGCGTGCCGGCGCTTCGTGCTCCAGCGGCACCACCCAAAGGAAAACGAGGCCCAGCAACAGGCAGGCGATGCCCGGCACGGCGAACGCGGCCCGCCAGCCGAGCCACTTGATCAACAGCCCGGTCAGCAGCGCCGACACCGCGATGCCCAGGTTGCCCGACAGGCCGTTCAGGCCGATGGTCGCGCCAGGCCGCTGCGCATGCTGAACCAGCATCGGAATGCCCACCGGGTGGTAGATCGACGCGAAGACGCCGATCAGCGTCATCGCGCCGGCCAGTTCCCAGGGCGTGCGCACCAGCGCGCACAGCAGTGCGGACACGCCCATGCCGAAGAAGAACAGCACCATCATCGAGCGGCGTCCCCACAGGTCGCCCAGCCGGCCGGCCGGCAGCGCGCCCAGCCCGTAGAGCAGATAGGCGCCGGTGCCG
>JAAOZX010000199.1 GCA_012274225.1 Comamonadaceae bacterium
GCCGATGGCGCGGCGCTGTACGAGCGCGAGGCGGTCAAGCTGGACGGCTATGCCTATTGCAGCCAGGCGGTGGAACTGGCGGAGAAGGGCGAGTTCCGCGAGAGCGCGCAGGCGGCCAGCAAGGCGTTGCACGTGGCGCTGGAGACCAACAACACCGACCTGCTGGGCAAGGCCTACCGCGACCTGGGCATCGCGTTCAGTTACGCCGGCCAGCTGGAGCGCGCCGAGCAGTTCGCCAACCTCGCGCTGAAGTACCCGGGCGTGGATCCGACCCAGGTCAACGGCCCGGCGCGCAAGACGCTGGGCGATGTGCGCACGCGGCAAGGCCGCTATGACGAGGCGATCGCCTACTACGAGCAGGCGCGCCAGGAGAGCTCGGACCGGTTCCGGCCGCTGGTGGACGCCTCGCTGGCCAATGCGCTGATCCTGTCGGGCGACCTGGCACGCGCCCGCACCACGCTGGATGGCCTGGCCCCGCCGTCCGATCCGGCCGAGCTGGCGCAGTTGCAACGCACCCGCGGCCGGCTGCTGCTGGCCGAGAACAAGCCGGCCGAAGCGCTGACGTTGTACCAGCAACTGGCCGACGCGCCGGTCACGGGCGATGAAGGCTTTTATCGCGCCTGGGCCTTCGATGGCATCTCCAAGAGCGAGGCGGCGCTGGGCAACGATGCGCAGGCCGCCCAGGCGCTGGACCAGGCGTTGGACACGTTCGACAAGGCGCGTTCGAAGTTCCGCAGCGACGAGTTCAAGATGGGCCTGTTCTCGGACCTGCAAAACGTGTTCGAGCGCGCGATCAACCTGCACAGCAAGCTGGGCCAGCCGGCGCTGGCCTTCGACATCAGCGAGCGCAGCCGGGCGCGTGCATTGCTCGATGCGGTGGCCGGCCGCGCGGACGTGGACAACGACACCGCCGCGGCGATGGATGCCACCACCCTGCAGCAGATGCTCAGGCCCGACGAGGTGGTGGTGGCCTACCACTCGCTGGCCGACCGGCTGGTGGCCTGGGTGCTGACGCCGGAGGGCATCCGTGAGGCGACGTTCGCCGTCCCGCTGCCGCGCAAGGACCTGGTGCGGCTGGTGGATGCCTACCGCGACGCGCTGATCCGGCTCAACCCCAATGCCTCGGGGATCGGCGACCAGATCGGCCAGCTGCTGCTCAAGCCGCTGGGGATCCCGGCCGGCAAGCGCATCATCATCGTGCCGCACGGCCCGCTGCACTACCTGCCATTCCAGGCGCTGCGGCTGGACGGCAAGTACCTGATCGAGCGCAACCCGATCTCCATCGCGCCGTCGATCAGCATCGCCGCACGGCTGGCGCAGCGCACGCCGACCACCACCGCGCAGCTGCTGGCCTTCGGCAATCCGACGGTCAACCCGGAGGTGGCCGACCCGCTGCCGGGCGCCGAGCGCGAGGTGCACGAGCTGGCCGCACAGTTCCCGGGCGCAAAACTCTACTTCAATGCCGACGCCAACCAGACCAACTTCCGCGCCAATGCGCCGCAGTCGCACCTGGTGCACGTGGCCGCCCATGCGATGGCCGACACCATGGATCCATTGCACTCCAAGGTGCTGCTGGCCGACGAGAACGGCCAGCCGCACTACCTGGAGGCCAAGGACGTGCTGGGCATGGACCTGCACAACGTGGCGATGATCGCGCTGTCGGCCTGCGAGTCGGGGCTGGGTCGGGTGGACGATGGCGACGAGGTGCTGGGCTTCACCCGCTCGTTCCTGTCGGCCGGCACCTCGACGATGCTGGTCTCGCTGTGGCCGGTGTCGGACGCGGCCACCGAGAAGCTGATGACGACGCTGTACACGGACCTGGCCAAGGGCGATGAGGTGCAGGACGCGATGCGCAGTGCGCAGTTGGCGGTGCTGGCCGATCCGGAGACGGCGCATCCGTATTACTGGGCGCCGTTCAACCTGATCGGCAACTGGCGGTTGAGGGTGGTGAAGTGAGCACGGTCACCATGACGAGCGCCACGCCCACGGGCACGTATCTGGAACGCGGCAGGGTACCCACCATGCATATCCAACCGACGCGGCGCGTGCCGCCCTCGATGACGTTGCTGGCCACGGCGCTGCTGCTGGCCTGCGCTGGCCTGGCCCACGCAGGCCAGCCGGCCGATGCCGCGCCCGCCACGGCGCAGGACGCCACCCCGGCCGGCGCACAACCGCAACAGGCGCAGGCCTTGCCGGAACCGCAGATGGCGGGCCAGCCCAGCTTCGTGCTGAAGGCCGTGAGCTTCGACGGCGCCAGCGGCGTGCCGGAGCGCGAACTGCAGGCCGCGGTGGCCGACAGGATCGGCACCAACGTCACCTTCGCCGACCTGGAGCAACTGGCCAAGCGCGTCGTGGAGGTCTACCAGCAACACGGCTTCGGCCTGGTGCAGGCCTTCGTGCCGGTACAGGAAGTCGTCGACGGCCAGGTCAGGATCACGGTCAGCGAGGGCGTGCTGGGCAACGTGAGCATCGATGTGGCCGACGGCACGCCGGTGGAGAAGCAGCGCGTCGCCAGGACGCTGGCGATCCTGGAGCCGGGCAAGCCGCTCAACGGGCGCCAGTACGAACGGGCGATGCTGCTGCTGTCGGACCTGCCGGGGATCAAGCCGCAATCGGCGATCTCCACCGGCGCTGCGACCGGCACCACCGACCTGACGGTGCAAGTCAGCAAGCGCGACCGGATGCAGTACGGCCTGGAGCTGGACGATTACGGCACCCAGGACTCGGGGCGGCACCGGATCACCGGCAGCATGCGTTGGGCCAGCCCGTTCGGGCGCGGCGACAACCTGGACCTGCGGCTGATGGTGGCCCAGGGCGCGCATACCGCGTTCGGGCGGATCTCCTACGAGAGCCCGGTGGGCTACCGGGGCCTGCGCATCGGCGGCGGCCTGGCGCGGGTGCAGTACGAGCTGGGCGGGCCGTTCGCGCCGCTCAAGCCGACCGGCACGGGCACGGTGACCGACCTGTCGTTCAGCTATCCGATCATCCGCCAGCGGGCGACCAATGTGTTCGTGCGCGGGACGTTGGACAACAAGGATTTGACCGACCGCTTCGAGGCGGTGGGCTTCGAGACCCGCAAGCGGATCCGTGGCGCGGGCATCGGGCTGTCGCTTGAGAAGCGCGACAAGCTGTGGGGCGGTGGTTACACCAGCGCCAACGGGTTGTTGTATCGGGGCAACCTGGACATCAAGGACGCGTTGAGCGAAGCCTTCGACACACCGCCGCTGGGCTATGGCACGCAAGGCGGCTTCACCAAGTTCACGCTGCAACTGGCGCGGCTGCAATACATCGCGCCGAAGTTCAGTTTGTTCATGGGGACCGGCTTGCAGCGTGCGAGCAAGAACCTGGATGCTTACGAGAAGCTGTCGCTGGGCGGTCCGAAGGCGGTGCGTGCGTATGCGACCGGCGAGGTGCTGGCCGATGA
>JAAOZX010000200.1 GCA_012274225.1 Comamonadaceae bacterium
CAACGTAACGCATCAGGATTCCCTCATCGCTGATCTGGCTTGACCCCGAGGAGCCGCATACCCGCGCGGGATCGCGGCCAGCAGCTGCCGGGTGTAGGGATGGCCCGGATTGGAATAAATTTCCTCGGACGTTCCCCGCTCCACGATTTCACCCTGGTTCATCACCAGGATGTCGTCGGCCATGTACTTCACCACCGCCAGGTCGTGGCTGATGAAGACGTAGGTCAGGCCGAACTCTTCCTGCAGGTCCAGCAGCAGGTTCAGCACCGTCGCCTGAACGCTCACATCCAGCGCGCTCACACTCTCATCGCAGATGATGATTTCCGGCTGCATGGTGAGGCAGCGCGCGATGGCGATGCGCTGGCGCTGGCCTCCCGAAAATTCATGGGGATATCTGCCGAAGGCGTCCGCTGGCAAGCCGACCTTCTTCAGCCAGCCTAACGCCAAACGGGCACGTTCGTCGTCGGTGGCGCCGATGCCGTGGATGCGCATTGGCTCCATCAGGATCTGGCCGACGGTGAAACGCGGGTTCAGGCTGGCGTAGGGGTTCTGGAAGATGATCTGGATGCGGCGCCGGTACGGCCGCATCGAGGCGGCGCCCAGCGTGGCGAGGTCGGTTCCCTCGAACATGATCGTGCCGCCGGTGGCGTCGGTCAGCCGCGTGAGCATCATGCCGATCGTGGTCTTGCCCGACCCAGACTCGCCCACCACGCCGAGCGTGCGGCCCTTGCGCAGCGTGAAGTCCGTCCGCTTGACGGCGTCGATGGTCCTGTGGCGGAACAGGCCGTCCTTGAGCCGGTATTCCTTGCGCAGCCCCGTCACCTCGATCAGCGCCGGGCCGGAAGGCGGCGCCGAACGGCGCTGCTCGCCGCTGACCGGCTTGTTGTTCATGATGTCGTCAATCACCGGCAGCCGGCGCGGCTTCGCGTGCAGCGGCGGGCGGCAGGCCAGCAGCGCCCTGGTGTAGGCGTCCTGCGGGGCGCTGAAGATCTGGGCCACCGGCCCGGCCTCGCGCACCTCGCCGTGGCGCATCACGATCACGTCGCGGGCGATCTCGCCGACCAGCCCCAGGTCGTGGCTGATGAACAGCACACTCATCTTCTGACGCTCCTGCAGACGGGCCAGCAGGTCCAGCACCTGGCGCTGCACGGTGACGTCCAGCGCGGTGGTCGGCTCGTCGGCGATCAGCAGCTTGGGCTCGCAGGCGATCGCGATGGCGATCATCACCCGCTGCTGCTGGCCGCCGGAGAGTTCATGCGGATAGGCGTCCAGCCGCGCGCGCGGCTCGGGGATGCCGACTTCCTCCATCAGTTCCAGCGCGCGCTGCCGCGCCTGCCGCGGGCTCATTGCCGCGTGGATGCGCAGCACCTCGGCGATCTGCCCGCCGACGGTGAACACCGGGTTGAGCGAGCTCATGGGCTCCTGGAACACCACCGAGATGTCCTTGCCGCGCAGCCGGCGCATCGCCTCCTGCGGCAGCTTGAGCAGGTCGGTGCCGTTGTAGAGGACACGGCTGGCTGCGTCCACCTCGGCGTTCTCGGGCAGCAGGCGCACGATGCTCATCGCGCTGACGCTTTTGCCGCTGCCGGACTCGCCGACCAGGGCCACCGTGGTGTTGGCGGGAATGTCGAAGCTGATGCCGCGCACGGCCTCGAAGCGCTCGGCGCCCATGTGGAATGCGACCCGCAGGTCGCGCACTTCAATCAGGGAAGTCATGGTGTCGGTCCTAGCGCAGTTTCGGGTCCATCGCATCGCGCAGCGCATCGGTCAGCAGCGCGAAGGCGGTGACGAACGTCGCCATGAAGACCGTGGCCACGGCGAGCTGCCACCACTTGCCCAGCACCAGCTCGGTCTGGGCCTCGCCCAGCATCGTGCCCCAGCTCACCATGTCGATCGGCACGCCCAGGCCGAGGAAGGACAGGATCACTTCGGCCTTGATGAAGCCGACCACGTTCAGGCTCAGCTGCACCAGCACCACGTGGCTGATGTTCGGCAGGATGTGGCCGAACATCCGCGCCATGTGGCCGGCGCCGATCGCTTCGGCGGCACGCACGTATTCGCGAGAGCGGTGCTTGATGTACTCGGCGCGCACCAGCCGGTAGATGCCGGTCCAGCCGACCGCCCCCAGGATGATCACCACCGGCGTGATGCCGTTGGAGAAGGTCTTGGCCAGCGGTCCGGACTTGAACACCGCCGCCAGCGCAAAGATCAGCAGGATGTAGGGCACCGAGGTGAAGACGTTGTAGACCCACTCCAGCAAGTCGCCGAGCTTGCCGCCGAAGTAGCCGGCCAGCGCGCCGAGCAAGGTGCCGATCAGCGTGGCCAGGAACGCGGCGGCGATGCCCACCAGGATCGAGACCTGCGCGCCCTTGATCGCCTTGTCCAGCACGTCGCGGCCGATCCGGTCGGCGCCGAACGGGCGGGTGGCGGCGCGATGGATGACCACCGTCTGGACCTTGGCCGCGCGTTCGTTCCATTCGGCGTAGCGCGGCGCCAGCGGGTCGACGTCGGACAGGTCGACGTTGGGCGGCGGGACCGCCTGCTTTTCGGCGACCACGCGGGCGTCGGCGCCGACGATCGTCGGCGGCGCGAACGGCTCGGCCACTTCGCGCTGCCAGTCGGCGCCGATCACGCCTGCCTGCGCCAGCAGCACCATCACCATGAAGGCCAGCACGATCCACAACGAGACCATGCCGACCCGGTCTGTCTTCAGGCGTGCCCAGGCCTGGGCCCAGACGCCGGGCGAGCGCGGCAGTGCCGCCAACGCGGGCACTTCGGCTGCGGCGTGCACGGCGAGCACCTCGCCGGCGACGGGCGGAACGGCGCTCACGTGAGCACCACCCGGGGATCCACGAACTTGTAGAGCACATCGGTGACCAGGTTGATCACCATGGTCAGCGCCGCCAGGTAGATGGTCACCGCCTGGATCACCGGATAGTCGCTGCGGCCGACGGCCTGGTAGACCTCGCGGCCCAGGCCGGGCACCGAGAAGAACACTTCGATCAGGAAGGAGCCGATGAACACGCCCGGCAGCTGGGTAGCGACATTGGTCAGGATGGGGATCATGGCGTTGCGCAGCACGTGCTTGAACAGGATGGTCCTTTCCGGCACGCCCTTGGCGCGCGCGGTGCGGACATAGTCGTGGCCGATTTCGTCCAGGAAGAAGCTGCGGTACAGGCGCGTGCTCGGCGCCAGGCTGACCAGCACCGCCAGCATCACCGGCAACGGCGCGTAGACCGCCAGATTGGTCCAGGTGCTGTTGCTCCAGCCCTGCACCGGAAACCAGCCGAGCCGGAAGGCGAACACGTACTGGCCGATGATCACGTAGACCAGGAAGCTGACCGACAGCGCCACGGTGGAAATCATCATCACCGCGCGGTCGGTCAGGCTGCCGCGGACGTAGGCGACCGCCATGCCGCAGGCGATGGCCAGTCCCACTTCCAGCAGCAGGATCGGGATCATGATGGTCAGCGTGGCGGGCAGCCGGGTGCGAAAGATGGTGGAGATGGCTTCGTTGGTGGCCCAGCTGCTGCCCCAGTCAAAGGTGATGACCTTGCTCGCGAACAGCCAGAGCTGGTCCCACACCGGCCGGTTCAAGCCCAGCTGGTTGCGGATCGATTCCACCTGTTCGGCCGTCGCGTGCAGGCCGCCCAGGATTTCCGCCGGATCGCCGCCGAAGTACCTGAACAGCAGGAACACCAGCAGGATCACTCCAGCCAGGGTCGGAATCATCTGCACGACCCGTCGCAAGATGTAGGAAGGCATCAATATCCTCACGAGCCGCGGCCGGCGGCTCGCAATTTAGGGGAAACCGATCGTGGCGGTACGCAAGGCGCAGATTATGCTTGCGCCTTCGCGACTCCAGATACTGGTGTTTTCAAGAATGACAAAGCGATCCTGGGCGTGGGCCACAAGCCTGTGCCTGGCCTTCGGCGCCACCGCGCTTGCAGCCACGCCTGCCGCCGCCCCGCAACCTGAAAAGGTGTTGCGCTACGCTTTCTCCGTCGCCGAAACCGGAATGGACCCGGCCCAACTGTCGGACCTGTATTCCCGCATCCTTGTGGCCAATATGTTCGATTCGCTGTACGGCTACGACTACCTCATGCGGCCGGTGCGCGTGCGGCCCGTGCTGGCCGACGGCATGCCCCAGAACTCGGCGGACTTTCGTACCTTCACCGTTCGGCTGCGGCATGGCATCCTTTTTGCCGACGACCCGGCATTCGGGGGGAAGAAACGCGAATTGACAGCGCAGGACGTGGTCTACACCTACAAGCGCATCTTCGATCCGAAGGTCAAGAGTCCGAGCCTGAGCGACCTGGAGGAGCAGACGTTACTGGGCCTGGCCGAACTGCGCGAGCAGGCCCAGGCCAGCGGCAAGTTCGACTATGACCGCGAGGTCGAGGGCCTGCGTGCCCTGGACCGCTATACGGTGCAGTTCCGGCTGGCCGAACCCAGGCCACGGTTCGTCTTCACGCTTGCCGACCCCGGCATCTACGGCATCGTCGCGCGGGAAGTCGTGGAAAAATACGGCGACCAGATCATGGAACACCCGGTCGGCACCGGTCCGTTCGTGCTGCGGGAGTGGCAGCGTTCGTCCAAGCTCACGTTTGTCCGCAACCCGAATTACCGCGAGGAGTATTACAACGAGGAAGCGGCCGCCGACGACGCTTCGGCGCAGGCATTGGCGGCCCGGATGAAAGGCCAGCGGCTGCCAATCGTCGACAAAGTGGTCGTTTCCATCATCGACGAGCCGCAGCCGCGCTGGCTGTCCTTTCTGAACAACGAGCATGACCTGATGCAGGAGCTGCCCGCAAGCTTCGCGACCTACGCCATTCCGAACAACAAGCTCGCCCCCAATCTGGCCAAGCGCGGCATTCAGATGGAGCGGGTGGTGCTCTCGGATATCGCGCTGATGTACTTCAACATGGAAGATCCGCTGGTCGGCGGCTACACGCCCGACAAGGTGGCACTGCGCCGCGCTATCGGCCTGGGCTACAACAGCGAAGAAGAAGTGCGGCTGCCGCGCCATGGCCAGGCCATCGTGGCGCAGGGCTTGATTGTGCCCGGCACCTCGGGGTACGACCCCGCTTTCCGGTCGGAGATGGGCACCTTCGACCGCGCGAGGGCAATCGCCCTGCTGGACATGTTCGGCTACACCGACAAGGACGGCGACGGCTGGCGCGACCAGCCCGATGGCAAGCCGCTGGTGCTGGAAATGCACACGCAGGGCAGTTCCGATTCCCGCGAACGAGACGAGATTCTCAAAAAGAACATGGATGCCATCGGCATCAAAGTCGAATTCAAGATCGGCAAGTGGCCCGAGCAGCTCAAGGCGGCCCGGCCGGGCAAGCTGATGCTTTGGCAACTGGGGTTTTCCGCCAGCAACCCGGACGGCGGCAACATCCTGCAGCTGGGCACCAGCAACCAGGTCGGGCAGCAGAACCTGGCCCGTTTCCGCAACCCGCAGTTCGACAAGTTGTACGACCAGCAATCGCTGATGGAGGACGGACCGGAGCGCAATGCCGTCATGAAGCAGGCGGTGAAGATCCTGATCGCCTACATGCCGTACAAGGTGCGGATCCACCGGATCGGCACCGACCTGATGCAGCCTTGGCTGATCGGGTACAAGCGCCATCCGACCGCGCGGGAATTCTGGCGTTACGTCGATATCGACACCGCCCGGCTTCCCCGATAATCCGGCACTACTGCAAAAAGAGCGTCCCATGACACCTCACCCGTTCCCGCGCTGGGCCGCCCTTGGGCTGTGCGTGGCGCTGGCCCTGCCCGCCGCCGCCGCGGTGGTCCCCCCCGGCGTGCAGTTGCACCCGACACAGCACCTGGTGCGCAACAACGGATCCGAGCCCGAGACGCTGGATCCGGCCCTGGCCGAATCGGTGGGCGCGAACAA
>JAAOZX010000030.1 GCA_012274225.1 Comamonadaceae bacterium
GATCTGCTGCAGGCCAGCGTCGTTCGCAATCCTCTCTTCGAGGCCGAGACTCGCTTTCCCGGCGATCCGTTCCGGCCGTTCGAATTGAGGCTCGCGCAGACGCTCATCGATCTCCTCCAGTTGCCTCGTCGCCGTGCCCTCGGGCGCGCGGCTTTCGATGCGGCGAAGCTGCGCATCACGTCGGAAGCCGTGCGCTTCGCGGCAGATGTCCGAGCAGAGCATTCCGATCTCCTCGCGGCATCGCAACGCGTGGCGCTGAGCCGCCTGAGTCTCGAAGCGGCGAAGGCCTCCGCCGAGCTCGCCCAGCGACAGCACGATGCGGAGAACATCACCGACCTCGATCTCGAGAACGAGCAGGCTCAGTACGAACAAGCGAAACTCGAGGTGGCGCGCGACGAGCAGAATCTCCTGGTCGCGCGCGAAGTGCTCGTACGCGCGATGGGACTGCGCGACGCGTCGATGGACTGGCAATTGCCGCAAGCGTTCCCGCCGCTTCCTCCCGCGGAGCGGGGCCAACAACAGCGAACTGGCCAGCGCGGCGCTGCCGCCCGTGCTGGCGACGCCGGTCATGATCATGGCGATGGAAAATGCCGCGCTCAATGCGCTCAAGCCCTATTTCGAGGCCGGCGAAAGCGCCGTCGGCTCCCGGGTCGACGTGAAGCATCTGGCGGCCACGCCGGTGGGCCGGCGCATCACCGCTTCGGCCGAAGTGACCCAGGTTGCCGGTCGCCGCATCGAGTTCAAGGTCTGGGCTGTGGACGGCGCCGAGGAGATCGGCAGGGGCACGCACGAGCGGGTGCTGATCGATGTCGCGAAGTTCGCCGCGCACTTGGCGGCGAAGGTTGCCGGGCAGCCGGGCGAGTAGAAGCCCCGGTGCGCGGCGGCAGGACCTGATTCCTGGAAGTCTCATTGGAGTTGCGCATGATCACCGAGTACGTTCTTTTCAACCTGCCGGCCGGCATCACCCGGGACGAAGTCGTTCAAGGAATGCGGGACGTCGCGCCGCGATGGCGGGCCAACGCCGAGCTGATTCGAAAGACATTCGTCTACGATCCGGCAGCAAACCAGACGGGTGCCTTCTACCTTTGGCCGAACCGCGAAGCCGCCCAGCGGGCCCACGATGAGGCGTGGCGCCAGCGCGTCCGCGACACGTACGGCAGCGAGCCCGTCATCCGGTATTTCGACACCCCGCTGGTGGTGGACAACGCCTTGGGGCAAACGATCGAGTCTCCACCGGGCGCGTAGCTCGAACGTGACACGCCCCGGAACATCCCATGCTCGAGATCAAGCAACTTGCCGCCGCACTCCTGATCGCGCTGGCGTCACTGGCGGGCGCCCAGACGGCGCAGGAGGTGGTCGACATCCCGACCCGGTCCGGCGTCACGCAGCGGATGATCGTCCTCACCCCGCCCGAGCCCAAGGCGGCCGTGGTGCTGCTTGCCGGCGGACATGGCGGTCTGCAGATCTTCCCCAACGGATCCATGAAGTGGGGGGAAGGCAACTTCCTGGTCAGGACACGCCAGTCGTTCGCCGATCAGGGATTGCGGGTCGCAGTGGTGGATGCGCCGTCCGACCGGCAGTCCCCGCCGTACCTTGGAGGTTTCCGACAGACCCCGGAGCACGTCGCGGATCTCAGGGCGGTCATTGCGTGGCTGCGAGGCCGTTCCAAGGTGCCGGTGTGGCTTGTCGGAACGAGCCGAGGCACCGAGTCTGCCGCGTATGTCGCGACGCAGCTGTCAGCGCCCGAGGGGCCTGACGGAGTGGTCTTGACTTCGACCATCCTCACCGAAGCCAAGGGCCGTCCGGTGCCCGCCATGGAGCTGGACAGGATCCGGGTGCCGGTGCTGGTTGTCCATCACCAGCAGGATGGTTGTTCGCTGTGCCCGTTCTCGCAGACGCCGACGCTGATGGCAATGCTCACCAACAGCCCGCGCAAGCAGTTGCTGTCCTTCCAGGGCGGCCGGAGCACTGGCGATCCGTGTGGCGCGTTCGCCTACCACGGCTACAACGGGCTGGAGTCCGACGTGGTGCGGCAAGTGGCCGCCTGGGTGCTAGCCAGGTAGGGGCGTCTGGCCCCCCGGGCCGCACGCCTGCGCAATGCATCCCAGATGCGCCATTTCGTCCGGTCCGGCGGTCTCGCCCAATAACTCCAGATAGCACGCCAGATTCGCAGCGACGGCTTGCCACGGCGGCAGTGGTTGCGCCGGCGGCGGCCATTGCGACGCCAGTTCGGCCAGCAGCGACTGCTCGACGCGCTCCAGTTCCAGTTCGAGCGCCAGCACGCGCTTGCGCAACGGCGCGGCCCATGCGGCGACGGGGACGTCAGCTGCCTGGCGCTTGAGCCCACGCCGCGCCAGGCGCAGCGGCGCGATCACCTCCGATTGCCATGGGCCGACGCGGCCGATGGCGCAGAGCAGGCTGGCTGGGTCCAGCGCGCGGCCGTCGCGACCGGTCCAGCCGCAGAACAGCAACAGGTTGACATCGGCGCCGCAGCGATCCTGCAAAGCCAGGCAGGCTTCCTGCACGCCGGGCGCGCGGTAGGTGCGCAGTGAGAAGCGCCAGAACGCATTGGCGCGCGGGGTCATCAGGCGGACCGCAGCTTGCGCTCCGCGTCGGCCTGCGTGACCTTTCCTTCGTCACGGTGCCCATTCCAGCGCTGGAACAGATCGTGCTCCACGCCCACCTGGTCCAGCGCCTTGCCGATGGTCTGGTGGATGATGTCCATGATGGTCTGGGGCTTGTGATAGAACGCCGGCATCGGCGGCAGGATGGTGGCGCCGAAATCGGCGGCTCGCGACATCAGGTCCAGGTGACCCTTGTGCAGCGGCGTCTCGCGCACCAGCAGCACCAGCTTGCGGCCTTCCTTCAGCTGCACGTCGGCGGCGCGCGCCACCAGGTTGTAGGTGAACGAGTTGGCGATGGCCGACAGCGTCTTGACGGTGCAGGGCGCGACGATCATGCCGCGGGTTCTGAACGAGCCGCTGGCCACCGAAGCGCCGACGTCCTTGTTGTTGTGCACCACGGTGGCGAGCGAGCGCACCTGCTCCAGCGAGTATTCGGTCTCGATGCTCAGGTTCAGGCCAGCCGCCTCGCTCAGGATCAGGTGGGTGGGCTGGCCCAGCTCCTTGAGAACCCGGAGCAGCTCGACGCCGTAGATGACGCCGGTGGCGCCGGTGATCGCGACCACCAGGGGCAGATTCATCGGAGACTCCTTGTTGGTCATGTCGTCATGTGGCCATCAGCGGCGGCAGCGGCATCGTCGCCCGCGCCACCGGAAAGCCGGCCGTCTCCAGCGCCCGCAGCACCGCCGCCGTGTCGCGCGTGCTGAAGCGCAGCACCAGTTCGGTCTCGCTTTCCCGGCCGTCGTCCATGATCCCTGGACTGGCCACCGCGCGCAGCGACTGCACTTCCACCGCGTTGTTCGATGACGGCGCGCCCGCGTACGCGCCCGGCGCCGGTCGACGCATCGCGGGCGCGTCGGCGTGCGGCCGGTCGGCCAGGCAGCGCGCGGCCAGCGCGAAGATCTCGTTGGCCGAGATCACGCCCACGAGCACGCTGCCGTCGAGCACCGGAAACTGCGCCACGCCCAGTTGCCGCCCGAGCTGCAGGCAATGCTCCATGGTGTCGTCGGCCTGTACCGTGGCGGGGTTGCGCACCATGATGTCCTTGACCTTGAGCCGGGTGACGAAGAAGTTGAATTCGTCCGGGTTCTGCGTGCGCAGGACGAAGTGGCCCATGCGCAGCAGGTTGGCCCGCGTGACCAGGCCGCGCAGCCGCAAGCCATCGACCACCGGCAGGGCGTGCAGGTTGTTCTCGCTGATCAGCCGCTTGGCTTCCGACACCAGCGTGTCGCCGCCGGTGGTCAGCGGGGCCGGCTGCATCCAGTCGCGCACGCTCATCGAGAGCGGCGCTGAAGGGTCGCGGGCGTTCATGCGGCCACCTTCTGACGCGCCGCCGGTCGCGCGGACTCGAAGAGGCGCACGAACTCGTCCACCGCGGCGCGCGCGAACTCGGGGGTGTACAGGTGCATGTCGACCTCCTTGATATGCGACGGGTCTTCCAGCTTTTCCTTCAGTCGCGCGACAAAGGCGGCGTCGGCCTGAGCGTCGTAGATCGGCCGGCCCGGCTTGTCCAGCGACGACCAGCCCTGCAGCGGCACCAGGAAGGTCCACGGGCCGCGCGCCTGGTTCAGCCGCTGCGCGATCACGTCAGCGGCCTGCCGCAATTCCTCGGCGGTGGTGCGCACCTGCACCCGCAGCGCGTCCTGCACCACCTGGACCCGGCTCTTGGTCTGTTCCAGCATGTCGGCGCGCCCGCCGTACGACAGGATGTCCAGGCCGCAGGGCGCCAGCACCATCGGAATGCCGGCCTTCACGGCGGCCATCAGCCGGTCCGGGCCGGGGTCGCGATTGCCCTTGAACAGGTGCTCCATCACGCCGCCGATGCAGATGTCCAGCACGCCGTGGAAGGCGCCGTCGGCAATCATCTCCTCCATCGCGCGGTCGCCCTTGCCCTGGGCGTGACAGACGATCGCGGTGAAACCGGCGTCCTCCAGCATGCCGATCGCCGACTGCACCGCCATTTCACCGAAGCCGAAGGACGAGATCGCGACGCAGGGCTTGTCGAAGCGGATGTCGGTGCCCTGGGTCATCTCCACCATGCCGCAGATGGCGCCCACCGCGTTGATGATCTGCGCCTTGAGCAAGGGATTCATCTTGACGATGTCCAGCACCGTGTGGTGCATGGTGATGTCCTTCGTGCCGACGTACTTGTCGATATAGGCGGGGTGCGCGGCCATCGGCGAGGCCATCAGCTTGGGCATCCCGAACGGCAGCTTCTTCATGACGGAGGTGGCCACCAGCGTCGCCGTGCCGCCGCCGATGCCGATGATGCCGTGCACGCGCTGCTGCTTCACCAGGTCCAGCACGATGGCTGCGGCGCCGGCGATCTGGTTGTTGGTGGCGCGGTCGCGGTCGCTGCGGTACTTTTCGCGCACCACTTCGATCGCGAGGCCGCCGCGCCGGGCCACCTCCTCGGTCGTGATGTCGCCGGGGAAGGGCGGCGGCTCCTCCATGCTGAAGTCCAGCAGGATCGGCTCGATGCCGCGGCCCGCGATCAGGTCCTTCACGAACAGGATGTCTTCGCCCCGGGTGTCGAGGTTGCAGACGATGACGATGCCCTTCCGGCTCATGCGATGCCGCCTTCCTTGCGTTGCGCCGGGCTCAGCCCTTGGCCTTCTTCGCCTCGGGCCGCGTCAGGCGGTTGATCATCCCGGCCACCGGGCTGGGCCCGCTGAAGCCGTACTGGTTCCAGCGGTCCGACACTTTCTGCAGCACGGTGCGGTCCATGAAGATCTCGTTGGGCTTGTCCTTCCACTCGAACGGCGTGCAGGCGTCCAGGATGATGCGGCTGACGATGTCGCGCGCCTCGATCGGCAGGCCGGGGTCGAGCGGCGTCGAGCGGCCGCGGTCGATGATCTGGGCCGAGCGCTTGGGGTCGAAGCGGGTGGCCAGCGCCCACCAGACGCGGTCCCAGTCGTCGGCCTCGATGTCGTGGTCGACCACGATGACGCCCTTGACGCCGTAGTGGCCGGTGGTCGATCCGATCACCGCGGCGCCGACGTGATTGGAGTGGCCGGGATACATTTGCTTGACCGACACCACCACCCAGAAGCGGCCCGTCGCCTCGGGCGGGAAATACACGCTCTGGATGCCCGGCACCTTCATCGTTTCGAGGTCGTGCCAGAGCGCGGCAGTGCGGTTGAGCGACTGGATCATGTGGATGTCGTTGATCGGCTTGCCCACCGTGGTGGACCACATCACCGGGTTGTTGCGGTGCAGGATGCGCTTGATGCGCAGCACCGGCTTCGGATAGTCCTTGCCCTTGTTGCCGGAGTAGTAGCCGGTGTATTCGCCGAACGGGCCTTCTTCCATCAGCTCGTTCGGGTCGATGAAGCCCTCGGCGATGATCTCGGCGTTGGCCGGCAGCGTCAGCCCCGTCAGTTCGGACTTGAACACCGGCACCGGTCGGCCGCGGAGAGACCCGGCCACCTCGTATTCGTCGGTCTGCGCGCTGACCATCGTCGACGAGGCGAGGAACAGCACCGGGTCGGTGCCGACCACGTAGGCCGCCGGCATCAGCTCGCC
>JAAOZX010000031.1 GCA_012274225.1 Comamonadaceae bacterium
GTGGACGCCGCAATCGCCGCGTCCGCTTCCACCTGCGCGGTGTAGTGGTCCACCAGGTTCTTGATCGAGGCGATATAGGTCTCAGCAGCGGGCAGGACCGCGGAATTCAACATGACCAGTGCCTCGCTTCCCTCCCCGGCGCTCTTCATTCCCAGGACGGCAGTGCGCACGGCCAGGTAGTGCGCGCGCCTGGCCCCCACCTCTTCGAGCAGCGCCTTGGCCTCGGCGCTGTTCATCAAGCCTTCCACTTCCTTCTGCAACTCCGATATGCGCTTGGTAGCGGCCTCCAACTGCGGCGCCAGGATCCGCTTGAGTTCCGGGTCGTCGCTGTAAGTCAGCACCACGGCACGGACCGCGTTCGACTTGGTCTCGGCAAACCATGCGCCCACCACGCGCTCGATGCGAAGGTTGACGTTGGCCATCCGCATGGTGACCTCGTTCAACTCGGCGAGGCGCCAGGCACCGACGCCCGCCATGACCATCAAGAGCAGGATCAGCACCGAAAAAGCAGCGGCCAGACGCCGACCGATGCTCATCACACCGAAGATCCCGCGAAACGACTTTTTCATGATTTTCTTCAGGTTGAATGCGATTTCGACAGCGCTCCGACCCCCTGGCTAATGGAGCGCCCCGTCGACCAGGGCCATATCGGCGCCGGTCATGAGCCTTTCGATGTCCAGCAGGATCAACAGCCGCTCGTCGACCGTCGCCAGCCCGGTGATGTGCTTGGTATCGAAAGTGACGGATGCAAATTCCGGAGCGGGCCGGATGATGTCCACGGCGAGCGTGAGAACGTCCGACACCGAGTCGACGACCGCGCCGACCACGCGGCCGGCCACATTGAGGATGATCACCACCGTGAATTCGTCGTAGCTCGCCTGCTCCAGGTGGAACTTGATGCGCAGATCCAGGATCGGGACGATGACGCCGCGCAGGTTGATGACCCCCTTGATGAACGCGGGGGCATTGGCAATCGCCGTGGGCGTTTGGTAGCCCCGGATTTCCTGGACTTTCAGGATTTCGATGCCGTAGCTCTCCTCGCCGAGCCGGAAAGTCAGGAATTCGCGCGACTGCGCTTCCGTCCCGTTCATTGCCACGAACCCGCTTTGGAGTGGCTGCTGCATGGCGGCCCTTTCTGGTTTACTGATGACCGATTGCTTCGGTACGGCAGTTTGCTCCCGTCTTTGTTTATAGTTACACTATGAATAGATTTATTACAATCAAAATAGTGATTTTTATCATATATTTATCAAAATGAATGCTGTATTAATACTAATGTTTTGTCGTATGACGTGACAATTAGTACACTATGTATGAATTGTAACTTCAAGGCGCACCGTGTCGCGTCATAAAACACCCCTGGAGCTCCCGGTCTTGCGACTGGGCTTGGTCGGCTTTGCGCCAGCCCAAAATGCATTGCTGGAGGGCGCGCTGGCCAACGTGGACTCGGGCATGAGCTGGCAGATCGTCAAGCTGAGTCACGCCGACGCGTGGTGCGCCAATGGCTCCTGTGCCGAGGTTCTTGCCGACGGATCGCTGCAAATCGGGTCGACTGCTGGCGCGGGCGTCCGGCCGGTTCGCCTCAACCTGGAAGAGTCTCAGCGGCCGATCGCCTTCTCCCTGCCGCTGGCGAGCAAGCAACTGCGCGACGTCACCACCTTCCACCTCACGTCGCCGGCCAGCATCAAGGCGATGCTCGACCGGTTCGACGGCTGGCTGCGGCCGATGGCCGTGCAGCTGAGCTTGGCGTCATATATCGCCGAGCACAATCTGGACCTCAACACCGGCGTCTTCCACGTCATCGCAAAAGGCCGGCTACAGGCGGTCGTGAGTCGCAATGGGGTCGGTGTGCTCCCGATCGCGGATCCCGGCGAAGTCGTCGATGCAAGCTGGGCGCATCGGCCACCGTTTGCCGATGAGATTCCCCGCCACTTCCTGCGCATCGGTTTTCCCGAGCTCATGTGGCAATACGCGATGCGAACGCACCGTGATGTGCTGCCTGCGCGTTTTCGCACCGGCCTCATCTACTGGCGCGCCCCGCCGCAGTTGCCGAACCGCCTGCTGGGCGATACCCACCTGATCATGGCGCGCGAACTGTCGCACGCGCCGGCGACCTTGCGCGAGCTGGGCGAGCGCACGCGGCTGCCCGACGCGCAGCTGGCGCGTTGCCTGGGCGCGCTCTACGTCGTGGGCGCCGTCACCACCGACCGCCGAAGGGCGTCGAGCGATCATCCCCTGCACGGGCCGGAAAAAGAACTTGCGGTGGCGAGCTTCCGGGAGTCGTTTACGTCGACCGCGGCGGCGCTGCCCGGCTACGTCGACGAGCGACCCGGCTTCTTCGCGGACGCGACGGCCCCGGCACCGTTCAACCCGAATCTGCGCTGAACCGGGCCGGTAGGGGCCTCAACCCTTCCCGGTCGAGCCGTAGCCGCCTTCGCCGCGCTGGCTCATCGGGAATTCACTGACGACGTTGAACTGGGCCTGCACCACCGGCACGATCACCAGCTGAGCCAGTCGCTCCATGGGTTGCACGGTGAAAGCGGTGTCGCTGCGGTTCCAGGCGCTTACCATCAACTGCCCCTGGTAGTCGCTGTCGATCAGTCCCACCAGGTTGCCCAGCACGATCCCGTGCTTGTGGCCCAGGCCCGAGCGCGGCAGGATCAATGCCGCGTAGCCGGGGTCCTTCAGCCAGATTGAGATGCCCGTCGGAACCAGCCGCCACGCGTTGGCTTCCAGGGTCAGGGGCGCGTCGATGCACGCGCGCAGGTCCAGCCCCGCGCTGCCGGGCGTTGCATAGGTTGGCAACTGGTCCGCCATGCGCGGATCCAGTACTTTGACGTCGATTTTCATGAAGTGTTGCGGAGTGTTCATCAGGCCGCAGCCGGCAGCCGTCGGGCCACCTCGGCAACCAGCCTGCGGGCCAGTGCGACCTTCGAAGCGCGGGGGAATTCCTGCACGCCATGCCGGTCGACCAGCAGCAGCTGGTTGTCTTCAAGGCCGAAAGTCAGCGGCCCGATGTTGCCGACGATCAGCGGAATGCCCTTGCGCGCCAGCTTGGCCCGGGCATGCGCAACCAGGTCATGCGTCTCGGCCGCAAAGCCGACGCAATACAGTTCGCCGCTGCGGGCCCGCTGGCCTTGCGCCACCGTGAGCAGGATGTCCGGGTTTTCCGTGAAGGCGACCACCGGGTCCTTGCCCGCGCCTTCCTTCTTGATCTTCTCCTTGCTGTGCGTCACCGGCCGCCAATCAGCCACGGCTGCGGTCGCAAAGAAGATGTCGGCGCGCGGCTCTTCTTTCATCGTCGCTTCTAGCATCTGCAACGCCGATTTCACGTCGACCCGCGTGACGCCGCGCGGCGTTGCCAGGCTCACCGGTCCGGCCACCAGGGTGACTTCGGCGCCGGCTTCGCGGGCGGCGCGCGCGATGGCAAAGCCCATCTTGCCCGAGGAATGGTTGGTGATGCCGCGGATCGGGTCCAGCGCCTCGAAGGTCGGCCCGGCCGTGACCAACACGCGCTTGCCGGCCAGGAGCTTCGGCTGGAAGAAGGCGATCAGGTCCTCGAGCAGTTCCATCGGCTCCAGCATCCGGCCGTCGCCGGTCTCGCCGCAGGCCTGGAAGCCGGAGCCCACGCCCAGGATGTGAGCCCCGTCGGCGCTCAATTGCGCCATGTTGCGCTGGGTCGCGGGATGGGCCCACATTTCGCGGTTCATGGCCGGCGCCAGCAGCAGCGGCACGGCGGCGATAGGCCGAGCCAGGCACATCAGGCTGAGCAGCTCGTCGGCGCGCCCGTGCAGCAACTTGGCCATGAAGTCGGCGCTGCAAGGCGCCACCAGGATGGCGTCGGCATCACGCGACAGGTTGATGTGCGGCATGTTGTTCGGCTCGCGGCTGTCCCATTGCGAGCTGAACACCGGCTGGTTGGACAGGGCCTGCATGGTGACCGGTGTGATGAATTGCGCCGCCGCTTCGGTCATCACCACCTGGACCGTCGCGCCTTCCCTGATCAGGGCGCGGCACAACTCGGCGGCCTTGTAGCAGGCGATCCCGCCCGAGAGTCCCAGGACGATGTGTTTGCCGGCGAGGTCGCTCATGGGCGGGAATGTAGCACTCCACCGATATTCGGACATCCGGACGCAGAAGACGCAAAAGTGCGCAGAAGGCGCAAAAGAAGGCAGGAGAAGCAAATGGAAGTTGAACAGCCATTCTCAACATCATTTCCCCGGCTGTCCTTCTGCGACTTTTGCGTACTTCTGCGTCTTCTGCGTCCTTGTCCCCGTCTTCTCATGTTCGTCGTAGCCATGCGACCCTATAATCTCAATTTCCACCTCCCGGGCGCCGCGGCTCCCGACCTGACATGACCAAATTCGTCTTCGTCACCGGCGGTGTGGTGTCCTCCCTGGGCAAGGGAATCGCCTCAGCCTCCCTCGCTGCGATACTGGAATCGCGGGGCCTCAAAGTCACCCTCATCAAGCTCGATCCGTACATCAACGTCGATCCGGGCACCATGTCCCCCTTCCAGCACGGCGAAGTGTTCGTCACCGACGACGGCGCCGAGACCGACCTGGACCTGGGCCACTATGAACGCTTCGTGACCACCCGCATGGGCAAGGTCAACAACTTCACCACCGGCCGCATCTACCAGTCGGTGCTGGAAAAGGAGCGGCGCGGCGACTACCTGGGCAAGACCGTCCAGGTAATTCCGCACATCACCAACGAGATCCAGGACTACATCAAGCGCGGCGCCCATTTCGGCGAGCCCGGCGCAGCCGACGTGGCCATCGTGGAGATCGGCGGAACTGTGGGCGACATCGAGTCCCTGCCCTTTCTGGAGGCGGCGCGGCAGATGAGCCTGCGCATGGGCGCCAACAACACCGCTTTCGTGCACCTGACCTACGTGCCCTGGATCGCCGCCGCCGGCGAGCTCAAGACCAAGCCGACCCAGCACACGGTGCAGAAACTGCGCGAGATCGGCATCTCGGCCGACGCCCTGCTGTGCCGGGCCGACCGAAAGATCCCCGAGGAAGAGCGGGAAAAGATTTCGCTGTTCACCAACGTGCCCGAGTGGGGCGTGATCTCGATGTGGGACGTGAACACCATCTACAAGGTGCCGCGCATGCTGCACGAGCAGGGCCTGGACGGACTGATCTGCGACAAGCTGCGGCTGAACACGCCGCCGGCCAACCTCAAGCGCTGGGACGAACTGGTATACGAGACCGAGCATCCGCAAGGCGAAGTCAGCCTGGCGATGGTCGGCAAGTACGTGGACCTGTCGGACAGCTACAAATCGCTCAACGAGGCGCTGCGCCACGCCGGCATGCGCAACCATGTGCGGGTGAAGATCGACTACCTCGACTCCGAAACCATCACGCCGGAAACCGCCCAGCAGCTGGGCAAGTACGACGCGGTGCTGGTGCCCGGCGGTTTCGGCAAGCGCGGCATCGAAGGCAAGATCTGCGCCGCCCGCTTCGCGCGCGAGCACAAGATCCCCTACCTGGGCATCTGCCTGGGCATGCAGGTGGCCACCATCGAGTACGCGCGCGACATGGCCGGCCTGAACGACGCCAACAGCACCGAGTTCGATCCCGCCACCCCGCATCCGGTGATCGCGCTGATCGCCGAATGGGCCGAGGCCGACGGCACCGTCAAGAAACGCGACGAGCACTCCGACCTGGGCGGCACCATGCGCCTGGGCGCGCAAAGCTCCGATGTGGTCAAGGGCACATTGGCCCATCGCATCTACGGCGACGTGGTGACCGAACGGCACCGCCATCGCTACGAGGCCAACGTCAACTACCTGGACGCGCTGCGCCGCGCGGGGCTGGTGATCTCGGCGCTGACGCAGCGCGAGCACCTGACCGAAATCGTCGAGCTGCCGCAGGACGTCCATCCCTGGTTTGTCGGCGTGCAGTTCCACCCCGAGTTCAAGTCGACGCCCTGGGACGGCCACCCGCTCTTCAACTCCTTCATCGAGGCCGCGGTGGACCACCAGGCGGCCGCCGGCGGCCGCCTGGCCGGCACCGCCAAACCGCTCAAGGCAGTGGCGTGAGACTCTGTGGTTTTGACATCGGGCTGCAGCAGCCCTTCTTCCTCATTGCCGGTCCGTGCGTGGTCGAATCCGAGCAACTGCAGATGGACACCGCCGGCGCGCTCAAGGAAATCACGGCCAGCCTGGGCATTCCGTTCATCTTCAAGAGCAGCTACGACAAGGCCAACCGCTCCTCGGGCAGCAGCTTTCGCGGGCCCGGCATGGCGCGCGGACTGGAAATCCTGGCCAAGGTGAAGAAGGACCTGGGACTGGCGATCCTCACCGACGTCCACAGCGAGGCCGAGATCCCTGCGGTGGCGAAGGTGGTGGATGTGCTGCAGACGCCGGCCTTCCTGTGCCGCCAGACCGACTTCATCCGTGCGGTGGCGCAGTCGGGCAAGCCCGTGAACATCAAGAAGGGGCAGTTCCTCAGCCCCCACGACATGAAGAACGTGATCGACAAGGCGCGTGCGGCCGCTCGTGAGAAGGGCCTGTCGGAAGACCGCTTCATGGCCTGCGAGCGCGGCGCCAGCTTCGGCTACAACAACCTGGTTTCGGACATGCGGTCCCTCGCAATCATGCGAGAGACCGGCGCGCCGGTGGTGTTCGATGCCACCCATTCGGTGCAGTTGCCGGGCGGCCAGGGCACCAGCTCGGGCGGCCAGCGCGAATTCGTGCCGGTGCTCGCCCGCGCGGCCGTCGCCGTGGGTGTCGCCGGCATCTTCATGGAGACCCATCCCGATCCGGCGAAGGCCCTGTCGGACGGTCCCAACGCCGTGCCGCTCAAGCACATGAAGGCACTGTTGGAAACCCTGGTTGCGCTGGACGCCGTCACCAAGAAGAACGGCTTTCTCGAAAACAACTTCAACGCCTGAAACACCATGCCAAGCGCCTATCTGATCGCCAACGTCGATGTCACCGACCCGGTTCAGTACGAAGAGTACAAGAAGCTCTCCGGCATCGCGATGAAGGCCCACGGCGCCGAGATCTGCGTCCGCGGCGGCAAGGTGGAAGTGCTGGAAGGCGACTGGAACCCGGCGCGCTTCGTGATGCTGAAGTTCCCCAGCGTCGAGGCCGCGCACCGGTTCTACGACTCGCCGGAATACGCGGCCGCCCGGAACGCGCGCGCCGGCGCCGCGGTGATGCGGATGATCATCGTCGAGGGAACCTGAAACAGACATCCGGACGCAGAAGACGCAAAGGAGCGCAAAAGACGCAAAAGAGACAGGGAATACCGACCGATCGGAATCCGTTTTCTGAATTCTTCTGCGCCTTCTGCGTACTTTTGCGTCCTCTGCGTCCTTGTCGCCGAATTCGTTTTTATAGAAGAGATCACGTATATGAGTGCAATCGTTGACATCGTCGGCCGCGAGATTCTCGACTCGCGCGGCAACCCCACCGTCGAATGCGACGTGCTGCTGGAATCGGGCACCATGGGGCGCGCCGCGGTTCCGTCGGGAGCCTCTACCGGCTCGCGCGAGGCGATCGAACTGCGCGACGGCGACATGAGCCGCTACGGCGGCAAGGGCGTGCTCAAGGCCGTCGAACACATCAACACCGAGATCTCCGAGTCGGTGCTCGGGCTGGACGCCTCGGAGCAGGCCTTCCTGGACAAGACGCTGATCGACCTGGACGGCACCGACAACAAGGCGCGCCTGGGCGCCAACGCCACGTTGGCCGTCTCGATGGCCGTGGCACGCGCCGCGGCCGAGGAATCCGGGCTGCCGCTGTACCGCTATTTCGGCGGCATGGGCGGCATGCAGTTGCCGGTGCCCATGATGAACGTGGTCAACGGCGGAGCCCACGCCAACAACAACCTCGACCTGCAGGAGCTGATGATCATCCCGGTGGGCGCGCCCAGCTTCCGGGAAGCGCTGCGCTACGGCGCGGAAGTGTTCCACGCGCTGCGCAAGATCATCCACGACAAGGGCATGAGTGTGGCCGTGGGCGACGAAGGCGGCTTCGCGCCCAGCGTGGCCAATCACGAAGCGGCGATCCAGATGATCCTGCAGGCCGTCGAGGCGGCGGGCTACCGGCCGGGCGAGCAGATCGCCCTGGGACTGGACTGTGCCGCCAGCGAATTCTTCAAGGACGGCCGCTACCACGTCGAGGCCGAGGGCCTGATCCTCGATTCCGGCGAATGGACCGACATCCTGGCGAGCTGGGTCGACAAGTACCCCATCATCAGCATTGAGGACGGCATGGGCGAGAGCGACTGGGACGGCTGGAAGACCCTCACCGACCGGCTGGGCAGCCGGGTGCAATTGGTTGGTGACGACATCTTCGTCACCAACACCAAGATCTTCAAGGAAGCCATCGACAAGCGCATCGCCAACTCGATCCTCATCAAGATCAACCAGATCGGCACGCTGAGCGAGACCTTCGCGGCCATTGAGATGGCCAAGCGCGCGGCCTACACCGCCGTGATCAGCCACCGTTCGGGCGAGACCGAGGACTCGACCATCGCCGACATCGCGGTTGGCACCAACGCCGGCCAGATCAAGACCGGGTCGCTGTCACGCTCGGACCGCATGGCCAAGTACAACCAGCTGTTGCGGATCGAAGAAGACCTGGGCGACATCGCGTCGTACCCCGGCCGCTCGGCCTTCCACAACCTGCGCTAAGCCGCTTTCGTGGGCAATCGGTTCGTTCCGGCTCTCCTGGTCGCGCTGCTGGTGCTGGTTCACGCCCAGCTGTGGCTCGGCCGGGGCAGCATCGCGAGCGTGTCGGCCCTGCGGCAGCAGCTCGAGACCCAGAAAGCCGCCAACCTCCGGGCCCAGCAGGCCAAC
>JAAOZX010000201.1 GCA_012274225.1 Comamonadaceae bacterium
ACCAGACGCTGGCTCATTGCACAGCGGATGCCGCCACGATCCGGCAGGCCGCCGGCCAATGCCTCAAGCGGGTGGACCTGAGCAGGCGCCTGCGCCTGCTGGGGGTGCGGGTGGGCAAGCTGGCAAGGGCCGGCACGGCGCGGTCGGCGCAACCGATTGCCACCGACGGGGCCACCGCAGGCGGCGCGATGCTGCCGCCGCCCGCCGCGACCAATCTCGACCTGTTCGAACGCAACCCGTGACACCACGCTGAGCTTGCGCCCGGCCACAGTCATGCTGTAACCGCCTCGAACACCGTGCTCGCCGGAGCGGGCGCGCAATCTGTCGCGCAGTTGCCAAGGGCGGCCGACCCGCGGCGGTACATTGACGAACCCTGTCGTCGCAATCCGAGGAATCGCCATGCACTGCTTCAACCTGACCCAGCAGGATCACGTCGCTCATCTCGTGCTCAATCGCCCGGAGGCGATGAACACCATGAACCCGGCGTTCTGGCGCGAACTCGACGACGTGTTGACGCAGTTGCACCGGGACGGTCAAGCCCGGGCGCTGCTGATTTCCTCGACCGGCAAGCACTTCAGCGCCGGCATGGCACTGGAGACCTTCGGCGGCGCCATCGCGATGGACGACAGCTCGGCGGAAGGCCGCAGTGCGATGTTCGACCTGCTCACTGAAATGCAAGCCACCTTCACCAAGCTGGAGACCCTGCGCATCCCGGTGATCGCGGCCATCCAGGGCGGATGCATAGGCGGGGCCGTGGACATGGCCACGGCCTGCTGCATCCGCTATGCGACGGCCGATGCATTCTTCTGCATCCAGGAGATCAACATCGGCATGGTTGCGGACGTCGGCACACTGCAGCGGTTGCCCAAGCTGATCCCGCTGGGCGTGGTCAAGGAACTGGCCTACACCGGCCGCCGGTTGCCCTCGGCCAAGGCGCTGGCCTATGGACTGGTGAACGAGGTGTTCGATTCGCAGGAAGCCATGATGGCGGCCGCCCTGCAATGCGCGCGCGAAATCGGGGCCAAGCCGCCGGTTGCGATCTGGGGCACCAAGCAGGTCATCCACTATGCGCGCGACCATTCGGTTGACGATGCGCTCAAGCAGATGGGCTGGATCCAGGGCGCGATCTGGAGCAACGAGCACGTGCGCGAAGCGGTGACGGCCCAGAAGCAAAAGCGCGCCGGGACCTATCCCGATCTGCCCAAGCTCGGGTCGTTCCGCGAGATTTGAAGCGCAACGCCGCTACTGCCGCGCGGTCCTGACGTTCGACGGCACGGCCAGGGGGTGGCTGGTGCGAAACGGATTGATGTCCAGCCCGCCACGCCGGGTGTAGCGCGCGTAGACCGCCAGCCTGATCGGTTTGCAGCGCTGCCACAAGTCCACGAAGATGCGCTCGACGCAATGCTCGTGGAACTCGTTGTGATTGCGGAAGCTCACCAGGTAGCGCAGCAGGCGGCCCTGGTCGATCTGCGGGCCGCTGTAGCGGATCTGCACGCTGGCCCAATCCGGCTGCCCCGTGACCGGGCAATTGCTTTTCAGCAGTTTGCTGGTCAACACCTCTTCCACTGGCTGCTCGCCCATCGCAGCCGTGAGCAGTTCGGGCGCCGGCGTGTACTGTGCGCACTCGATGTCCAGCCGGTCCAGGCTGAGGCCCTCGAGTTCGCGCACCGGCTCGCGGTCGAACTCTTCGGGCAGCAGCAATCGCACCCCCACCGTGGACTGGCTCCCCGCGCCGCGCCAGACGGCTTCGCTCACGTCGGCCCGGATGTGGGCGCGGACCTCGTCGGCGGAGGCGAACGGGCTGTTACTGAAACTGTTGACGTAGAGCTTGAAGGATTTGCTCTCGATCAGGTTGGGCGTTTCGCACGGCACCATGATGTGGGCCAGGGCCACCTGCGGCTTGCCGCGCGGCGTCAACCAGCTCAGTTCGAATGCGGTCCACAGGTCAGCGCCGAAGAAGGGCATGGCGCCGTGCAGGCCAAGTTCGGCCCGCTGCGGCGCGCGCGAGATCGGGAACAGCAACGACGGGTCGTACCGGTCCGGGAAGGGGGCCAGTTTGCCCAGTTGCGAGTGTTCGGGCAGATTCGTCATCAAGTGCCGGGCATCAGACGAAGCGCCGTTCGCGCAGCCACTTGGTGGCGATCCATTTCTCGCCGGCCAGCACCGGCGATCCGCCATGCAGCGTCCGGGTCGAAGGATGGGGCCGCTCGTAGGTGAAGAACACCGCATTGCCACGCTTGGGAGCCACTTCGAGATGCACATCGGGAAAAATCGTGCCGCCGCCTTTTTCCGGTTCGGCCAAGTACATCACCAGGGTGCCCACCCGCTGCCCGCCGCGCTGGAGGATGCTCGGCGTACCGGGCTGGGCCGGGTCGAAGTAGTCGTAGTGCGGCTTGTACTCGGTGCCCGGCCGGTAGTGCAGGATCTGCATCCCCTCGCCGTTCTCCTCGGGCCAGTTGACCAGGCGGGCGATGCGCGATTCGATGCGACTTACGAGTTCATTCTCTGCAGGCCGGAAGAACATGCCGCGGCTGGTGCGGTCGGCATTGACTTCCTCCCCGCCGGTTTGGGTATCGACCGTGAGCGAGCGCGCCAGCCGCGGCCGGGCGATCTCGATCAATGCCTCGCATTCCTCGTCGGAAAGCAGTCCGCCGAAGACCACGACCCGGGGGTTGTACATGTTCTGCAGGACGCAGACCTGGCGATCGCCCGCATCGAGATACAGCGGCGACTCGTCCAGTTTGGGCTCGGGCACCGGTAGGGCGGCGGGCATTCCCTGCTGCAGCGCCTTTTGTTCCAGGTGGTCGCGCAAGGTGCTCTCCAGCGCGTCGACGGCGATGTCTTCCTGCCAGCCCGAAGCGAGCATCGCCTTCACCACCGCTTCGGCGCCATGACCGGCCTCGGCCTGTTCGATGATCCATTGCCGCAGCTGCGGCGTCACCTGCTGTGTCTGTGTAGTGCTCATTGATCGATCCTGCGCCGCAACACCATCCGGTCGACCCGTGACGCGCGGGGGTCGAACGAACAGCCTCCACGGACGAAAGCTTGCAACTGCCGCGGCGTGACCACGCGCTTCTCGATGGCGTAAGGGGCCATCTGTCCCCGGGCCTTCTTGGCCTGGAAACTGGTGCTCCTGTAGCCACCACCTATCCATTCCTCGAACACGCAATCGAGGGGCCGCGCCTTGAGCGCCTGCCGATGGATCGTTTTCGCATATTCCTGCGAGGCGAGATTAACCACCACCGAGGTGTGGTCGGCGGCCAGCCGCCGGTTCAGGAAGGTGGAAATCCGGGTGCCGCACAACGGGTGGAGGATGCGCGCCGGGCCCACCGGCAACGCCGCCGCCTTTTCCAGCCGGTAGGGCTGCATCCAGTCCAGCCGGCGCAGCACGCCGTAATCGGGCCGGCAATGCGGCAAATCCGCCTTGGGGATGCCGTAATCGGACGTTTTGGCGGGCGACAGCACGAACAGCATGGCAGGCGATCGGCGGGTCAGCCCTGCCAGGAGCGGCTGCAGAGCCACTGGCAGGCCGCCACGGCGACCACCAGGGCGGCATAGGTGGCCATCTTGCCGTCAACCCCGTAATGCCAGATGCCAACCCCCAGAACGGCCGCGCCGGCTATAGAATTAAGAGCGAACTGGACCCACCAGGCAAGGAGCCCGGCCCGGCTGGGCATGAAAGCCCGGGCGGCAAGCGCGACCAGGCCGGCGACGGCCAGGGCCGGTGCCAGGAAGCTGAGCAGGTGAAGAACGATGTCCAGGGGACCCATGTCGGGGGACTTGAGAAAACGCAAGTACTTGAGAACCAGCCAAATTTTATAATCATGGCCATGGCAGTCTGGGCATTGGGCATCAACCACACCACCGCGCCGCTCGATTTGCGCGGTCGGTTCGCGTACGCCATCGACCAGGTCGAGCCCACCCTCAAGGCGTTGCGCAGTTCGCTCTCGCGCCGTCCCGAGGCCGCTATCCTGTCCACCTGCAACCGCACCGAGATCTATTGCGCGGGCGAGCACGGCGATATGGACCACACGCTGGACTGGCTGGCCCACTCGGGCGGCGTGTCGCCGGCCCTGTTGCGTTCGCATGCCTATACGCTGCGCGACGGACTTGCCGCCCGTCACGCGTTTCGCGTGGCCAGCGGGCTCGATTCGATGGTGCTCGGCGAACCCCAGATCCTGGGCCAGTTGAAGGATGCCGTGCGGGTCGCCGACCAGGCCGGCGCCCTCGGAACCACGCTCAATCAGCTGTTCCAGCGCTCTTTCGCCGTCGCCAAGGAGGTCCGCACCTCCAC
>JAAOZX010000202.1 GCA_012274225.1 Comamonadaceae bacterium
GCCGTGGGCATGGGCACCTTCCTGGCCGCCTGCACCCATGCGCCCCTGATGTCGGTTCTGATGATCTTCGAGATGACGGAGAACTACGGCGTGGTGGTGCCGCTGATGCTCGCTTGCGTGCTGGGCTATTTCATTTCCCGCGGCTTGCGCGCCGACTCGATCTATTCCAGCGCACGCGTCGCGGGGCCCAGCCCCAAGCTGGCGATTGCGGCCGACGTCTTGCGCACCGACTCCGCCACGGCCCGGGTCGGACAGAGCGTTCGCGAACTGGAGGAGGTTTTTCTGCGCTATCGCTGGCAGAACCTTTACGTGCTCGACGATGCCGGCAGGTTCGCCGGTGCGATCTCGTTGCACGACCTGGCGCCGCTGCTGCGCGATCCAGCGGCGGCGGCCGGCTGGCCGGCGCAGTTGCTGCGCACCGACTACCCGCGCGTGCGCGACATCACGCCGTCCTGGCAGGTGCTCGAAACCTTCGCGACCCACCCGGGCGAGCGCCTGCCGGTGCTGGACGGCGAGCAGCGCCTGCTCGGCCATGTCACCAAGACCGACCTCTTGCTGATGTTTCGCGAGCTGATGGCCCGGGGAGATGCAGCCGTCAGTGAGTCCAGCCCCCCAGCCGGATCGCCGCCGCCAGCGTCAGCCCGTACGCCACCAGACTGAAGGCGACGACGACAAAGAACCCGGCGGCGGGCGCGTGCAGCAGGTGAATGCAGACCCAGCCGCCGACGCCCACCACCGCCAGACGGGTGGCGCTGGCGACCAGCGGCCAGGCCATTCTTCCTGCTCCCTGCGACGCGAACAAGAGCGCAAGTCCCAGCCCGAACAGCCCATAGGCGCCGCCGGCGATGGTCAGGTACTTCGATCCCAGGCCGCGCACCGTCGGGTCGCTGGTGAAGATGTCCATCCACAGCGCCGGCGCCAGCGCTGCTGCCAGGCCGATCGCTCCGGTGATCGCGGCGACGACCGCGCCGCCGGTCCAAGCCACCCGAAGCGCGCGTTGCGGCTGGCCGGCGCCCATGTTGGTGGCGACCATCGCTGTCAACGCGGTGCCGAAGCCGAAGGCGATGGGCACCAGGATGTACTCCAGGCGTGCCGCAACGCCATAGGCAGCCAGCGCGGAAACGCCGAATGTGCCCACCAGGGCCGTCGAAACGGCGATCGCCGAATTGGCGAGCACCGGATTCAGCGAAGCCGGTATGCCCACGCGCAGGATGTCGCGCAGCAGATCGGCGCTCAGGCGCCACGGCAGCCGGTGCAGGTGCACCGCGCCGCCACGGCGTAACAGTTGTCGTGCCATGACCGCCGCGCCCAGGACGTTGACGGCGAGCGCGCTGGCGGCGGCGCCGGCGACACCCCATCCCTGAAAGGGGCCCAAGCCGAACACCAGCAGCGGCGACAGCGCCAAGTGCATCAGCGCCGTGGCGAGCAGGGTCACCGAAGGCAGCAGCATGTTGCCCGAGCCCCGCAGGATGGACGCCAGCACGTTGAAGACCCAGAACACCAGCGCGCCGCCGAACAGCACATCGGAATAGGCCAGCGCGTGGGCCAGGGCGGCGCCGCGGCCGCCCATGGCGGCGTAGATGCTGCGGCCCAGGACGATCTGTGCCAGCGTGAACAGCGCGGCGCACACGGTTGCTATGAACACCGCGTGCTGGGCCAGCCGGCTGGCCTGGTCGCCGCGGCCGGCGCCCAGCGCACGCGCCACCGCACCCGTTACCGCGCCGCCCATGCCGCCAGCGGACATCTGCATCATCAGCATCGAGAGCGGGAAGACCAGCGCCACGCCGGCCAGCGCGTCGGCGCCCATGCGGCCCAGGATGAAGCCGTCGTAGGCGATGAACAATGGCATCGCGAACAAACCCATGACGTTGGGCGTGGCCAGCCGGAACAGGGTCGCCACCACCGGCGCGTGCAGCATCTGCTGCGTTCGCTCCGACAGGACATGGGCTGGCGGTTTGGCGGCGCCCGGGGCCGTGGCGCTCATGACGCGCGCCTCGCCGCGCGCGCATGCGGGGCTGCGGGGTCGTATTGCGCCAGGATGTTGCGCCGGGCCGCGGCCAGCAGCGCCTTGCCTTCGGCTTCCCCACCCAGCGCCCGTCCCAGTTGCAAGGCACCGACCAATTGGCTCGCGATGACTGCGGCACTGTCGGGCGCTGCATCGCTCGGCAACGCCGCCTGGACCCGTGCCATCAGGCCGCGTATCCGTTGTGCGGCCGCAGCGCGCACCTCGGCCGATTGCCGGGGAATTTCGGACGCGAGCGCGGCTACCGGGCAGCCGCTTTCGACCGACGCGAGGTGCTGCTCGGACAGGTAGCCGTCCACCAGTGCGCGCAATGCGCTGGCGCCCTTGGCTTGGCGCTGGGCGCAGACCGTGGCCATGCGCTTGGTGCTCTCGCGGCCAGCCCGCTCCAGCGCCTCCGCCAGCAAGGCATTGCGCGACGCGAAGTGCGCGTAGAAGCCGCCGTGGGTGAGGCCGGCTTCCTTCATGATGTCGGCCACGCCGACGCCATGGAATCCGGCCCGCCGGATGGCACGGGCGGCGGTCTCCACGATGCGGTCGTGGCTCAGTTGCTTGCGGCCAGGGTGATGGTCCATAACGCCACTCTAGCGCAAAATATGATGATCGTCATATGCCGCGCGGATTGGTTGCCGACGGCGCCGCGTAGGCGGGCGCTTACAGACGTTTCGGACAAGGTTGCTTACCATACTCATGCGTAGGGACGTATCTCGCATGCGCTCGTCCCTCAAGGGAAGAAGAATGGATAACGCCCGTGGACATTCCGCCATCAGGTCTTGCCGGCCCCCAGCGCCAACCGCCTGTGCCTGAGCAGGCGCTGCTGCAGCGCGAAGCGGCCGTTGCCGCGAGGGAGGCCGCCGTGCGCTTGCGCGAAGAAGCTGCCGACGCGTCGGTACGGCCTTTTGGCAGCGCGGCGCAGGCCCAGGCGCGCAACCTGGAACTGCGCCAGGCCAACGAGCACCTGATCATGGCGACGTTGCAAGCCGCCGAACTGAAGGACGCGGCCCAGGCGGCGCACCGGCGGCAGGACGAGTTCCTGGCCATGCTGGCCCACGAGCTGCGCAATCCGCTGGCTCCGATTCGCACCGCCATGGCCGTGCTGGAGCGGCCCGGCTGCACCGGGCCCATGCGCGAGAAGATGCATTCCGTCATCGGGCGTCAGGTCGGTCACATGGTACGACTGGTTGACGACCTGCTCGACGCCTCGCGCCTGACCCAGGGCAAGGTGATCCTGCAGCGGCAGCGGGCGCCGGTGGCCGAATTCGTGCAGCAGGCCGCGGAGAACACCCGCGAGCTGATCGACGCGCAGCGTCAGCAGCTCACCCTCGACCTGCCGCCGGCGCCGCTGTTCGTCGACGGCGACCCGGTGCGCCTGGTTCAGATCGTGGGCAATTTGCTGCACAACGCGGCGAAGTACACGCCCGAAGGCGGGGCCATCAGCGTGACGGTCCGGCCCCTTGGCGATTCGGTGGTCATTCGCGTCGGCGACAACGGCGTGGGCATCGCGGCCGAGGCGCTGCCCTTCATCTTCGACATGTTCACCCAGGACGAGCGCTCCCTCAGCCGCAGCCAGGGTGGCCTGGGCATCGGGTTGACCGTGGTGCGTCGCATGGTAGAACTGCACGGCGGGACCGTGGAGGCCCGCAGCGCGGGGCTTGGTCAGGGCGCTGAGTTCGTGGTCAGCTTGCCGCGCCTGCTGCCGGTGGAAGCGAAGGCGCAGACCGAAGCAGTCACCGTGTCGCCAGCCGGCGCGGCGCGCATCGTGGTGATCGAGGACAACGTCGATGCGGCAGACACGCTGGCGACGTTGTTGCGCCTGTCCGGACACCGGGTCGAAGTCGCGTTGGATGGCGCCAGTGGGTTGGAGCTGATCACGCAGCTGCGTCCACAGGTCGTTCTGTGCGACATTGGCTTGCCAGGAATGGACGGCTACGAGGTGGGGCGGCAAGTGCACACACGAGGCCTGCTGCCGGCCCCGGTCATGATTGCGCTCACGGGTTACGGCGGCCCCAACGATCGCGCCCGGGCGCTGGCGGCGGGCTTCGACCACCACATGGCGAAACCCGCGGATGTTGCGGCGCTGGAACGTCTGATCGGCACGGCTGCGCCCGATGCAGCGGTGACTTGATCATCGTCAGGTGGATCGCCTGGGCAGTGCGCCGCCGGTTATCGACCGCTGGTAAGCTGCCCGTATGAACGCAGTCACCCTCTTTCTGCTGGCCTGCCTGGCGGCGGTGCCGCCGGCGTTCGCGCGGACGCCGGGCGAGGTCGAGGTCGGCCAGGTGTTGCGCGAGGCGCCGATGCAGGGGCTCGCCGCCCGGCCGTCGCGGCTGCTGTCGGACTACCGCGGCAAGCCGTTGATCATCAATGTCTGGGCCAGCTGGTGCGGGCCGTGCCAGCTGGAAATGGGATCGCTGGAGCGACTCGCCAAACGCTACGGCGGCAAGCAGTTCAACGTGATCGGCGTCTCGACCGACGACTATGTGGACCGGGCCGAGCTGTTCCTGAAGAAGACCAACACCACGTTCGACAACTACATCGACCAGAGGCTGTTCCTGGAACACATGTTGGGCGCCGAGCAGCTGCCGCTCACGCTGCTGGTGGATGCAAAGGGCAAGGTGCTGGCCAAGTTCACCGGCGCCAAGGAATGGGACGGACCGGAAATGGGCGCCATCATCTCGAAGGCGTTCGGCTTCAAGATCTAAGGCCCTGCGGCGGCTGAATCATGACCTCCGCCGAGTTCTCCCCTGGCGGTCGAAGTCTTTCGCCAGGTCTTCCGGCGTGAAGATGAGCTTGGCGGGCGGGCCCACGGCTTCCTCGGCCGCGTAGCCAGAGCGCTCCTCGGCCGCGCCCGGCCAGGCGAGCATCGGCCATCCGGAATCACCGGGCGGGTGGCGCGCCCCGACTTCCCCATTCCAGCGCGAATCGGATTACTCTGAAGATCCGAAACGAGACTCCGGAGGCAGCAGATGCAGCCCGGCAATTTCCGGTGGATGCGATGGTCAGTGGCCGCAGTGACCCTGCTGGCCGGCTATGCGGTCGCGGGATTCTGGCTGGTGCCGTGGGCGATCCGCTACCAGGTGCCGCGGATCGGGCAGGCCCAGCTGGCGCGCCAGGCGTCGATAGCCAAAGTCGACTTCAATCCCTTCACGCTTCGGCTGGTGGCGTCCGATCTTCGCCTGACCGAAGCCGATGGCACGCCTCTGTTTGCAGTCGGCAATCTCGCGGCGGAGCTGCAGTGGCGATCGCTGGTCCGGCGCGCGTGGAGCTTCGCCGAAATCCGCGTCACCCGGCCGAGCGCGAATCTGTCGATCGCGCCCGATGGCAAGTTCAATGTCGCCGAGATGCTCGCTACCCTCGAGCTGCGCCGGGGGGAGACCCGGGGGCCAATCGGATTGCCGCCCGTCGTGGTCGAAAAATTCGCCCTGGAACAGGGCAGGGTGGAACTTCGCGACCGCCGAGCCGGCTATGCGAACGTCCTGGCACCGATCGATTTCCAGCTGATCCATTTCAGCACGCTGCCCGATCAGAGCGACACCCATACTTTCAGCGCCCAAATGACGCATGGCGGCCAGCTGCGCTGGAAGGGCAGTTCCTCGGTCAACCCGGTTCGCGGCAGCGGCGAAGTGACGGTCGAAAACGCCTCCTTGCCGGAGCTGGCGGTGTACCTGAAGCCGTATTTCCGCGCCACGGTGGTCGCCGGGCAGCTTGCCGCCACCTTGCCTTACGCCTTTTCCTATGCCGATGGCAAGTTCGAAGCGCGGCTGGCCGCCGCCCGGATGTCGTTGCGCGACCTGGCGCTGTCGCGCGCAGGCGCAAGCAATTCCTTCGCCGCGCTGACGCACCTGGATGTGAACGACATCGACGCCGACCTGGCGCGCGGCGAGGTGACAGTGGGCGAGATGCGCGCGGACGGCGGCAAGCTCACGATCGGGCGCGATGCCAAAGGCGAACTCGATCTGGCCAACCTCATGGTCGCGACCGCCGGGCCGGCGGCCGCGGCTTCAGCTCCGGCGCGAAAGGTGCTTGTCGATAACTGGAAACTGGCGGTCAAGCAGGTGATGTTCGACGAAGTCGCGATCAGCGCCGTCGACGAGACGGTCAGTCCGCCGCTGCGGCTGGAGGCGGGCCAGGTGCGGCTGCAATCGCAACTGGCGGCGCGGCGCTCGGGCGCCGACTTCCAGCTGACGCTCACGGATGCGGCGTTCTCGCTTTCCGATCTGGCTTTGTCGAGCGGCGCCCAGACGCCGCTGAAGCTCGCGCAACTGGGCTTCTCCGATGGCAGCCTCGATTTGGCCGCGCGGCGCGTGGGCATCGGCTTGCTCTACGCGCAGCAGGGACAGTTGCAGCTCACCCGCGATCGAGGCGGACAGTTCAACGTCATGACCCTGCTGCCCCGCTTCGACGCAGCTGCCGGGCCCGCCGGCCCAGCATCCGCCGGCAAACCGTGGCGGGTATCGGTCAGGAACGTGGATTTGAGCCAATTCGGCGCGGAGGTCGCGGATCAGGGCACCGGCGTCAAGGTCCATGTGGTCGACCTCGCGGCCAAATTCGAGGGCGCCAGCAGCGACCTCGGGCAGCCAGTCAAGTTCCATGCCGGCTTGAGCTTGCGCGAGGGCGGCCGGTTTTCGGCGCAAGGCAGCGCGGTCCCGGCCACCCGAGCGCTGCAGGCCCAGGTTCGGGTGCAACGGCTGGCGCTGGCGCCCCTGCAGCCGGCGCTGGCCCAGTACCTCAAACTGAAGATCGCCGGCGGCACGGGTTCCGCGCAGGGGCGCCTCGCGAGCGGCGCGAAAGGAGCGAGCCTGAGTTTTGTCGGCGGATTCAACATTGCCGGCCTCGTGCTCAATGAGGAAGACGACCAGCTGTTTGCCTCGTGGAACGACCTCAGCGCCGACAACGTCAGGGCCAGCATCGGCCCCAACCGGCTCGAGATCCCGGAGCTGCGCCTCGTCGAGCCCGATGCCAAGCTGATCATCGAAAACGATCGCAGCTTCAATGCGGCGCGCCTGCTGGTTGCACGACGGGCCGGCGCCGGCGTCGGGACCGCCCTCCCGTCCCCGACCTCGGGCCGGACTGCAGAGGATCCTTTCCCGGTACGCGTCGAGCGGGTGCGCCTGCAAAACGCCAAACTCGATTTCACCGACCTCAGTTTGCGACCGCAATTCGCCGCCAAGATGTACGAACTGAACGGCGTGATCAACGGACTTTCGTCGAACCGCGACGCGCGCAGCCAGGTCGAGCTCGACGGGCGGGTCGATGAGTTCGGCCTCGCGCGAATCCGCGGCGAGCTCAATCCGCTCGCGCCGAGCGACAACACCGACCTCAACATCGTGCTGCGGAACGCCGATATGGTGCCGGCCTCGCCCTACACCATGAAGTTCGCCGGCTACAGGATCGCCCAGGGCAAGCTGTCGGTCGATCTGCATTACCAGGTTCACAACAGCCAGCTGGAGGGAACCAACCAGATCGTCATCGACAACCTGACCCTGGGTGAACGTGTGGACAGTCCCGATGCGCTCAAGCTCCCGCTGGAACTCGCGATCGCCATCCTCAAGGACAGCGATGGCCGAATCGAGCTCGGGGTGCCGATCTCGGGCAGCCTCGACGATCCGCAGTTCAGTTATGGCGCGATCATCTGGAGGGCCATCGGTAGCGTGCTGACGCGGATCGTCACCGCCCCCTTCCGCGCGCTCGGCGCCTTGCTGGGCGGCGGCGGCGGCGAGAAGCTGGAGGCCATCGATTTCGATCCGGGCAGCGACCGGCTGCTGCCGCCGGAGCGCCAAAAGGTCAAGCAGGTCGCGCAGCTGCTCGAGAAGCGCCCCCAGTTGAAGCTGTCGGTTCCCGGCCAGTACAGCGAGGCGGCCGACGGTGCCGCGCTCAAGGCGCGCGCCGTGCGCGCCGAGCTCGCGCGACGGGCCGGGATCCGGCTTGAGCCCGGCGAGGAACCCGGCCCCATCGACCTGGGCAATGCCAAGGTGAGGCGTGCATTGCGCGAGTTCTATGCCGAGCGATTCGGCGACGCGGAACTGGAAAAGCAGAAGCAGGCGGCGCAGGACGCGTCGGCCGCGGCCACGGGTGCGCCGAACGCGTCGAGCGAACCGGCCGCGGCCACCCCGGCGACGTTGCCGCTGTGGCAACGCGTCGGCAAGATGATCCGGGGCGAGCCGCAGGTGGCCGACCCAACGGCTTTCTACAACCGACTGCGCGATCGCCTGGACCAGGATCAGCCGCTGCCCGCCGATGCCTTGACCCGCCTGGGCGCGCAGCGGGCGAGCGCTATCGTCACAGCTCTGACTGAAACCGGCGTCGGGCCCGAGCGGGCGGTCGCGACCGCGTCCGAGAAGGTCAGTTCCACGTCCGGCAAGTCGGTGCCGGTCAAGCTGGCGCTGGGGATCTGACCTGGACCGCCGCTCGCTTGGGTTCAGGCGCTCCGATGAGCGCCTGAACCAGCTCTCATGGGCACGCGGCCTGGCTGTTGCAGAGGGCGAGGTAAGCGCCTATGTCGCCGGCCTGCGGCGCCTTGATGGTCGCCGCGAGGGATCCCATGGCGCCCACGCTGGCGATCGCATTGAGGATGTTGTTGGGGTCCCTGCCGTTCAGGATGTTGAGGTTGTTCGTCTTCGGATTGGCGCCGTGACATCCAGCGCAACTGGCTGCATAAAGAATCTTGCCGTTGGCAGCCGATGGCGCAGGAGCAGGAGCGGGAGCGGGAGCGGGAGCGGGAGCGGGAGCCGGTGCCGGTGCAGGAGCGGGAGCCGGTGCCGGTGCAGGTGCAGGAGCAGGAGCAGGAGCAGGAGCCGGTGCCGGTGCGGGTGCCGGAGCCGGAGTAGGCGCGGGTGTCGGTGCCGGTGTCGGCGCCGGTGTGCAACTCGCCGCGGGCGCTGTGGTCACCTGGCTCCTGATGAAGTCGTCGCAATCCTTGCCGGCGCCGGCGGCGCAGCTGGAATGGCTGAAATCGATCGACTTGATGGCGTTCAGCTTGTCCAGCGTGCCAATATGCTTGTCCTTTTGGTGTTCCGACTTCTTTCCGCTGTCGTTGCCATCCTGTTCGTCTTCGCAATCCGGTGTCTGGGCGACAACGGCAATGGCATGTGCGTCATCGCTGGCGTCCTTGCTGCCCTGGTTGGAACCGCGAGTGGAAATGAAGTTGTCGAACACCGAGACAGTCAGCGTCAAGGCGTTCTGGACGAAGGTGGCTGCGTCGTCGACGCTGGTTGTCTTGCCGGCTTTGTCGTCCGAATCAATCTTGGCCTGCACCATGGTCGTCAGTGGGCTGATCACGTCGTGCCTTCCGGCTGGAGCCGTGAGCGTGTAGGCGGTCTTGACCGGGCCATTGTCCGCGTCGATGGCATCGGTGCCGATCATGGCGACCAACTTCACCTTGCCGACGTCGGTTGCCGGAACGGTGAGTGTTACCTTGCCGTTGGCATCGGTGCGGCCCTGGACTTCGCCGGCGTCGCAAACCCCGTTGCTGTTGGAATCGACGCACACCAGGGCGTTCTGAATCAGGCCGTCCATGACGGTCGTACTGATCGCCGCGGTGTCCACGGGCCCGGTGCCGCCGCCTCCGCCGCAAGCGGTAAGGGCGACGACCGCGCCACTAATCAGGCTGAGGGTGAAGTAGTTCTTGCTGACATTCATGGGGAGTTCCTTTGCGCGGGTTGAAGTTTGGGAAAATTTCCCCCAAAATATCGACGGGATCGAGATTCTGGTCAAGCAAGGGTGCATGAAATTGGTAAAAAATCCCAAAAAATCATGTAAATCTTGTAAGCTCGACCCGACGCCCTGATCCAGAAATCCCCCTTCCCATGAGCACCCGTCGAAGCAAGAGCGATTCACCCAACGGCCCCGCCGCCGCGTCCGAGGCCGGCTTGCCGGAACCGGCACTGGCAGCGCAAGCCGTCGCGACGGTGCTGCAGCCCTTGGCGCGACTGATGATCGACCACGGTCTGCAGTTGCCCGCCATGCTCGAGCTATTGAAGAAGGCCCTGGTGGGCGAGGCGGCCAGCGCCTTTTCCCTGTCCGACAAAGGCAGCTCGGACACCCGCATCGCCCTGCTCACCGGCGTGCATCGCAAGGACGTCAGGCGTCTGCGGGAAGCGCCCGCAGCCGAGATGGCTCGCACGCCGATGGCTTCGGTGGCGACGTCGGTGGTGGCGCGCTGGATCAGCGAGCCACGCTTCCTGAACGCCGACCAGAGCCCGCGA
Organism: Comamonadaceae bacterium; assembly: GCA_012274225.1. GTDB lineage: Bacteria > Pseudomonadota > Gammaproteobacteria > Burkholderiales > Burkholderiaceae_C > Ramlibacter. Next base: position 10,225 of record JAAOZX010000202.1, read on the forward strand.
GCGCTCGCCCGCACACCGGGACGGCGGATGCCGGGCGAGCCGGACTTCACCAGCCTGGCAGCCGAGGTCAGCAGCGACGTCGGGGCCCGTGCCGTGCTGGACGAACTGGCCCGACTCGGGGTGGTCGACGTTGGCGACGATGGTTACGTGGCCCTCAAGGCCAATGCCTTCGTGCCGCGCGAAGGACTAAGAGAATCCTTTCACTTCCTGGCGCACGACGTGAGTGACCACCTTGCCGCGGCAGCCCACAATCTGAAGCCCGGCCGAAAAGATCCGCCCAAGCTGGAGCAAAGCGCTTTCTCCCAGGGACTGTCGGCCGAGCAGGTTGCGCAATTGCAGCTGCTGGCCCGCCAACTGTGGTCCGACGTGCTGCGGCAATTCCTGCAGATGGCCACCGTGGCCGAGCAGCGCAGCGAAGCGGCGGAGGGGCCGCGCTACAAGGTGCGTTTCGGCGTCTATTTCAATGACTCCGTGCAACCGGTACAGCAGACCGAAGCCCCGGCGGCTTCAAAGCAGCGAAAGGCCAAGAGGAGGGCCAGGACATGAACCAGGACGACCGGCCGGTGGCCGGCACCCCCATCAGCCGACGCAACTGGCTGGTCTTGGCCGCATCGGCACTGGCCGGCTGCGGAGGCGGCGGCGGCGTGACATTGCTGCCGGGCACTGGCGGCACCGGGATCTACGCGCAAGGTGCGATCGCCGGATTCGGCAGCGTGGTCGTCAATGGCATCAAGTTCGACGACAGCGGGGCCGTGGTGCAAATCGACGGCGTGGCAGCCAGTTCACAGGACTTGCGCCTGGGCATGGTGGCCGGCGTGCAGGGACAACGCGGCGTCGATCCCAACCTGGGTATCGCCAACCGGCTGGACGTCTGGTCGATCGCCCAAGGCCCGGCGACGCAGGTGCAGTCTGGCCAGTTCCTGGTGGCCGGCATGACGATACAGACCAACTCGGCGACGGTGTACGACGGGGTGAGTTCGGCGGCAGTCTTGGGGACCGGCCAGACCGTGGTGGTCTGGGGCCTGAACGCGGGGGCCGATGGCAGGCACTGGATTGCCACGCGGCTGGCGGTGCTCCCCGATCCGGTGGTCAGGCTGTTCAGCACCGGACTGGTCACGGTGTCATCGGGACAGCGCTCGCTCAATGGCATGCAGTTGCAGGGGCCCCTGGCAGCCGGCTTGTCGGCCGGGCAACTGGTGCGGGTCGAGGGGGTCCTCGCGAACGGCAACCTGACGGTCTCGGCCATCAAGGTCATGGACCTGGCCAGCGACAGCGCGCAGCACGATGTCGAAATCGAGGGCGTGGTCACTCAGGTGCTGTCGGCGACGCGGTTCATGCTGGGCAACATCGAGGTGGACAGCAGCGCGGTATCGGTGCCGGCGACGACGCCCGTCACCGCTGGCCTGCGGGTCGAAGTGCACGGTAGCCTGCAGGGCCAGCTGCTCAAGGCCAGCGCCCTGGATTTCGAGAGCGAACAGAAACTGGACAGCGCCGAGATCGAAGGCTCGATCGAGCAATACACCAGCCCGGCCAACTTCGTCGTGCGCGGTCAGCGTTGCGATGCCAGCGCAGCCACCATCACCCAGGGCAGGGCCAGCGACCTGAAGGTGGGTGTCAAGGTCAAGGTGCAGGGCACCAAGGCGGGCGACGTGCTGCGGGTCAGCCGACTGGAAATCGACGATTGACGGGTAACACTGAATTGGCTTGAACGGTGTGGACAGGACCGGCAAAGCCGGATCCTGTCCGCAGCAGGGACCGGGCTGCGCGTTGCTTCGCGCGGTCCACGTGAGGGACGTGGCGGCCTCCACGCAGCGGCACGTTGACTGTGCGCAATGCTAATCGGCGGTAAGCACGAGGGCGTCCACGGCCA
>JAAOZX010000203.1 GCA_012274225.1 Comamonadaceae bacterium
ATGACGCTGCTGGCGAAGGACGCCGCGCCCAGGCCGGCCGAGCCGGTCAAGCCGCAGATGGACGCGGGCATGGCCGCGCGCCACCCGCTGCGCATCCTCCTGGCCGAGGACAACGTGGTCAACCAGAAGCTGGCCATGCGCTTGCTGCAGCAGATGGGTTATCGCGCCGACCTTGCGTCCAACGGGATCGAAGCCATCGAGTGCATGGAGCGCCAACCTTACGACGTGGTGTTGATGGACGTGCAGATGCCCGAGATGGACGGACTGGAGGCTTCGCGCCGGATCAACGCCAAATGGAGCGCCGACGAGCGACCGCGCATCGTCGCCATGACGGCCAATGCCATGCAGGCCGATCGCGAAGAGTGCCTCGCCGCCGGTATGGACGACTATGTCACCAAACCCATTCGCGTCGACCGGCTGGTCGAGGCATTGAGCAATGCGAACCCGCGCAGGGACCGCTGACATGCCGGCGCCCATCATCGATCCGGCCACGCTGCGCGAGCTCCGGGATGCGGCGGGCGCGGAGTTCGTGAACGAATTGATCGCAACTTTCTTCGAGGAAGCACCGGGCCTGCTGGCGGAGCTGCGCGCCGCCTGGGACGCCGGGTCCGCCGAACGCTTCCGCCGCGCGGCGCATTCGATCAAATCCAATGCCTCGACCTTCGGGGCGGGCCAATTGGCCGCCATGGCGCGGCGGCTCGAGCTGGGGGGCCTCGCCGCCGACACCGCGGCTCTGGACGCGCTCGAACGGGAATACCGGCGCGCGGCCGCGGCCCTGAAGGAGTTGAGCCATGGCTGAGCGCGGAGCGCGTCTCCTGGTTGTCGACGACAACAAGGTCAACCGCCTGCTGCTGATGCGAAGCGTCGAGCTGCTGGGCCACCGCGTGGCCAGCGCGGAGCACGGCCGGATCGCGCTGGAAATGTTGCGTGCCGAGCCGTTCGACCTCGTGCTGCTGGACATGGAGATGCCCGAGATGGATGGGTTCCAGGTGCTCGAGCACATGGTGGCCGACGCCAACCTGCGCGATCTGCCGGTGATCGTGACCTCCTCGCTCGAGGGGCTGGCGAATGTGGTGCGTTGCATCGAGCTGGGAGCGGACGATTATCTGCACAAGCCGGTCAATCCGGTCCTGCTCAAGGCCCGCATCGGATCGAGCCTGGAAAAGAAACGGCTGCGCGACCAGCAGCGCGACATGGTGCGCCGCTTCGCCACTTCCGAGGTCGCGCAGGACATGCAGCAGTCCGGCTTTGCGCTGGGCGGCCGCCGGATCCATGCCGCGGCGATGTTTTCCGACATCCGCGGATTCACCTCACTCGCCGAATCGCAGACGCCCGAGGAAACCATCGATCTGCTCAACGGCTACTACACCCTGATGTTCGAGGCGATCAGCGGGCACGGGGGGGTCGTCAACCAGATGGTCGGCGACGGCCTGATGGCGATCTTCGGAGCGCCCCTGCCGCTGAAGGAGCCGTCATTGAGCGCAGTTCGCGCTGCGCTGGACATGCAGGAAATGATCGCGTTGCTGAACGTGGAGCGCGCCGCGCTCGGCAAGCCGGCGATCCGCATCGGGATCGGCATCGCCACCGGCGACATGGTGGCGGGCTACACCGGGACGCACCAGCGCGCCACCTACACCTGTATCGGCGACACGGTGAATCTGGCGTCGCGCCTGGAATCCCACACCAAGGCAATCGGTCGTGGGATCGTGATCGATGGCGCGACTCAGGCGGCGCTGGACAACCGGATCGTGCTGGAAAAGTTCGAACCGGTCACCTTCAAGGGCAAGTCGGTTCCGACCGACGTCTACGCACTCTAAAAAAATCGCCCGGAGGCGATTTTTTTAGAGTGGTTCTGATCAGTGGGATGAGGATCGGCAAAGCCGATCCTCATCCCAAGAGTGACTGCGCTGCATGTTATTACGCGCAGTCAGTGCCACTGCTTGGGCGTGGGGCATCCCGACCTGGACCGCGCGGAGTAGCACGCAGCGCGGTCCCCTTTTGTGAAGAGGATCCGGCTTTGCCGGGCCTCTTTACACTGACTGAACAACTCAGAAAAATCGCAGCAGCGATTTTTCTGAGTTAAATGTTGTTGATCGTTACCGCGCGTGCGTTCAGGTACGCGTCCATCGCTTCCGGTCCGCCTTCGGAGCCATACCCGGAATCCTTGACGCCGCCAAAGGGCATCTCGGCAGACGGCATGGCCGGCATGTTGATCCACAGCATGCCGACCTCGACCCGGCGGGCGAGCAGGTCGGCGTTCTTCAGCGAGCGGGTGAAGGCATAGCCTGCCAGGCCATAAGGCAGCCGGTTGGCTTCGGCAATCGCCTCGTCCAGCGTGTTGAAGCCGCGGATGGCCGCCATCGGGCCGAACGGCTCGTCGTTGAATACCTTCGCTTCCAGCGGCACGTCGGTGAAGACAGTGGGCTGCCAGAAATTGCCCGCGTCGCCAATGCGCTCGCCGCCATGCGCCACGGTGGCGCCGCGCTTCACCGCATCCTGCGTGAATTCGGCCATGGCCGTAAGGCGGCGCGGATTGGCCAGCGGGCCCATCTGGGTGCCTTCGAGCGAGCCGTCACCCACCTTCAGGCCCTGGGCGTGCTTGACCAGCGCGGTGGCAAATTCGTTCTTGATGCTCTCGTGCACCAGGAAGCGGGTCGGCGAGATGCAGACCTGACCCGCGTTGCGAAACTTGGCGCCGCCGGCGGTCTTCACGGCGAGAGCCACATCCGCGTCCTCGGCCACGATCACCGGCGCGTGGCCGCCCAGCTCCATCGTCACCCGCTTCATGTGCTTGCCGGCCAGGGCGGCCAATTGCTTGCCGACGAAAGTGGAACCGGTGAAGGTGACCTTGCGGATCACCGGGTGCGGGATCAGGTAGTTGGAGATGTCGGCCGGAGTGCCGTACACCAGGCCCAGCACGCCGGGCGGCAGGCCCGCGTCGGCAAAGGCGCGGACCAGCTCGGCGGGCGACGCCGGCGTCTCCTCGGCCGCCTTCACGATCATCGAGCACCCGGTGGCCAGCGCCGCCGCCATCTTGCGCACCACCTGGTTGATCGGGAAGTTCCACGGCGTGAACGCCGCCACCGGACCGACCGGATCCTTGAGCACCATCTGGCGCATCGCAGGATTGACGCGAGAGGGCACGATGCGGCCGTACACACGCAGTCCTTCGTCGGCGAACCACTCGATGATGTCGGCGGCGGCCATGGCCTCGCCCTTGGCTTCCACCAGCGGCTTGCCCTGCTCCTGCGTCAGCAGACCGGCGATGGCGCCGGCGCGCTCGCGCATCAGGCCCGCGGCCTTGCGCATGATCTTGCTGCGCTCTGCCGGCGGCATGTCGCGCCACTTCTCGAAACCTTTTTGCGCGGCAACCAGCGCGCGGTCGAGGTCGGCCGTGCCGGCGTGGGCGACGCGGCCGATTTCCTTGCCGGTGGCCGGGTTGAACACGGCCAGGGTGCGGCCGTCTGCGGCGTCCTGCCATTGGCCGTCGATGAAGAGCTGGGTCTTGGGATAGGTCATGCGTGAGTCCTGTGAAATGGGATAGCCGAATCCGCTATTTTCGGCGAATCTTCAGGAGTGGCCCGGAAGCGCCGCAAAGTCCGCATCGCGGAAAGCCCAACGCTGGCTCCGACCTCATCCGCGAGGGTAGCGCGCGCACACCCGGCGGATCACGGCGCGAAGGTGGAAGGCTCCTGACTCCGGCGACCGCGCGGCGGGTTCGATTTTCACCAAGCACCTGCTTGCTGAAAATAGCCGTTCTTGCTAAGGTGGCGGGATGCCAGTTTCCAGCGCACCCGCCACCGAAGCCAGCGTGGCCAAGCGGCCCCGCGGGCGGCCGCGCAAGACGGCGGCCGAGCGCGACGACGGCAATCGCCGCCCCGAACTGCTGCGGTCGGCCGCCCGACTGTTCCGGCACAAGGGTTTTCACGCCACCAGCACGCGCGACATCGCAGCGGCCGCGGGAATGCAAAGCGGGTCGCCTTTCTACCATTTCAAGAGCAAGGGTGCGCTGCTGCACGCCGTGATGGACGAGGGCATGCGCTCGGCGATCGAGCGCCAGCAGCAGGCTTTGCAGCGCGCGAAGTCGGCCGAGACCGACAGCGTGGGCCGATTGCGAACCCTGATCCGCAATCATTTCGACATCCTGCTCGGGCCCGGCAGCGATTTCATCCCGGTGATGCTGTACGAGGCGCGGTCCATCACGCCGCGCCAGCGCGCCGCGCTGACCGAGCTGCAAGGCGAGTACGAGGTGCCGTGGATTCCGGTGCTGGACGCCCTGTACCGGTCGGGGCAGCTCAAGGCCGACGTGAAGCTGGCGCGATTGCTGATCTTCGGGGCGCTGAACTGGTCGGCGCAGTGGTACGACCGCCGCAAAAGCGCAACCCTGGATGAGCTGACCGATGCCGCCATGAAACTTTTCATTGGAGAGACGGCGTGAGCGAGCACTACCGTTCCGTTTTCAGGCCCCAACTGTTCGCCGGCAAGGTGGCGCTGGTCACCGGCGGCGGCTCAGGCATAGGCCGCTGCATCGCGCACGAACTGGCCGCGCTGGGTGCCCACGTCGTGCTGATCGGGCGCAAGCTGGACAAGCTGTTCGACGCGGCCGCCGAGATCGCGGCCGACGGCGGCCGGGTCAGCTTCCACTCCTGCGATATCCGCGACGAGGAAGCCGTGAAGAATACGGTGCAGGCGGTGATCGCGGTGCACGGCCGCATCGACGCGCTGGTCAACAACGCGGGCGGGCAATACATCAGTCCCCTCGAATCCATCACCGGCAAGGGCTGGGACACGGTGCTCGCCACCAACTTGAGCGGCGGCTTCCTGATGGCGCGCGAGTGCTTTGCGCAATCGATGCGCGAGCACGGCGGCGCCATCGTCAACATGGTGGCGGACATCTGGGGCTCGATGCCGAACATGGGCCACAGCGGTGCCGCCCGTGCCGGCATGGTGAGCCTGACCGAGACCGCGGCCCTCGAGTGGGCGCGTCATGGCGTGCGCGTCAACGCGGTGGCGCCGGGCTACATCGCATCCAGCGGCATGGACCACTACCCGCCCGAGGCCGGCCCCATGTTGCGCGAGATGCGCAAGACCGTGCCGCTGGGCCGCTTCGGCACCGAGGCCGAGACCTCTGCGGCGGTGGTTTTCCTGCTCAGCCCGGCGGCCTCTTTCATCAGCGGCGCCGTGCTGCGGGTCGATGGCGCCCGGCCGCAGGTTCGCATGGGCTGGCCGCTGCAGGTGCCAGACCAGGAAGTGCCGGGGCGCGATGCGGTGCGGCCCTTCGACGGCTTTCATCGCGCGGTGGTGCCGAAGGTGTTCCAGGAACCCGCGCCACGCGCAGCGGCGAAGAGACCGCACCCTGACCCTCTTCCGGAGGGAGAAGGAAAGAAGCGAGGAAAGAAAACGCCCGCTCGCCCTGCAAAGGTGAAGTCAGGCGCGACTGCGAAGAAGACGCCCTCTCCCCCTGCGAGAGGGCGGGGCTGAGGGCGATGCCAATCCATTCCTCGACCTGGAACGCGCAGGGCGCATTGGCCCAGCAACGCCGCGAAGCCATGCTGGCGCGCATCGCCCAGCTGCGCGCCCTCGAGTCGCGCGCCACGGCCGCATCGGCCAAGTCCAGGCCGGTGTTCGACAAGCGCGGGCAATTGCTGCCGCGCGAGCGCGTGGCGCTGTTGCTGGACCCGGGCCGGCCCTATCTGCCGCTGTGCTCGCTGGCGGGCTACCTGCGCGACACGCAGGATGCGGCCGCTTCGGTGCCTGGCGGCGGCATGGTGGCCGGCATCGGTTTCGTCAGCGGCGTGCGTTGCATGGTGGTGGCGAGCGACTCGGGCATCGACGCCGGTGCGATCCAGGCGATGGGCCTGGACAAGATCCTGCGGGTGCAGGAGATGGCATTGGAGAACAAGCTGCCTTTCATCCACCTGGTTGAGAGCGCCGGCGCCAACCTGATGCGGTACCGCGTCGAGGGCTTCGTGCAGGGCGGCGCGCTGTTCCGCAACCTGGCGCGGCTGTCGGCGGCGGGGCTGCCGGTGATCACGGTGCAGCACGGCTCGGGCACGGCCGGCGGCGCCTACATGCCCGGTTTGAGCGACGTGGTGATCATGGTGCGCAACCGCTCTCGCGCCTTCCTGGCCGGGCCGCCCTTGTTGATGGCGGCGACCGGCGAAGTGGCCACCGAGGAGGAACTCGGCGGCGCGGAAATGCACACCTCGATTTCCGGCCTGGGCGAACACCTGGCCGAGGACGACCGGCATGCGCTGGGCATTGCCCGTGAGGTTATCGAACAATTGGGGCAGGATTCCAGTTTCCGTTCGAAAGAACCGGCATCCGCTTCCGCTTTGCCGAAGTTCGATGCGGATGAACTGCTCGGCCTGATGCCTGCCAATCTGCGCGAGCCGGTCGATATGCGAGAAATCATCGCCCGCATCGTCGACGGTTCGCGACTGCTGGAGTTCAAGCCGCTGTACGGCGCTGCCACGGTGTGCGTGCAGGCCGCGATCGAAGGTCACGCGGTGGGCCTGATCACCAACAACGGACCGATCGACGTCGCCGGTGCCAACAAGGCGACCCATTTCATCCAGTGGATGTGCCAGCTCGGCCACCCCATCGTCTATCTGCAGAACACCACCGGCTACATGGTGGGCAAGGACAGCGAGCAAGGCGGCATGATCAAGCACGGCAGCAAGATGATCCAGGCCGTGACCAACGCGACGGTGCCGCAGCTCACCGTCCAGTGCGGCGCGTCGTTCGGCGCCGGCAACTACGGCATGTGCGGGCGCGGCTATGCGCCGCGTTTCCTGTTCAGCTGGCCCAGCGCCAAGACGGCGGTGATGGGCGGCGAGCAGGCGGCCCGCACCATGCAGATCGTCACCGAGGCCGGCCTGGTGCGCAAAGGCATCGCGCCGGATCCGGCGCAGTCCAAGGTGCAGTTCGACAAGATCGTGGCGATGTTCGAGGCCCAGGCCGACGCGTTCTACACCTCGGGCCTGATGCTGGATGACGGCGTGATCGATCCCCGTGACACCCGCGCGGTGTTGGGACAGTGCCTTTCGATCTGCGCCGAGGCCGCGGCGCGGCAGTTGCGGCCCATGCAGTTCGGTGTGGCGAGGATGTGAGAAGTGCAGACTGCTGAATGCAAACAGCCGGACGCAGAAGACGCAGAAATACGCAAAAGTCGCAAAAGGGACCCAAGACAAATGGTTGTTCTTTTGCGTCTTCTGCGTCCGGTATTCCGGCATCCCGGTATTCGGCTTGACAGGAGATAGATATGCAATTCACCCATGAACACCTGGAAATCCAGAAGACGCTCAAGCGCTTCATCGACGAGGAGATCAATCCGCATGTCGACGAATGGGAGCAGGCGGAAATCTTTCCGGCGCACCAGGTGTTCAAGCGCCTCGGTGACCTGGGCCTGCTCGGCTTGACCAAGCCCGAAGCCTATGGTGGGGCGGGGCTGGACTATTCCTACGCCATGGCGATGGCCGAAGCGCTGGGCCACACCGAGTGCGGCGGCGTGCCGATGGCGATCGGCGTGCAGACCGACATGGCGACACCGGCGCTGGCCCGCTTCGGCAGCGACGAGCTGCGTCGCCAGTTCCTCGCGCCCGCCATCGCCGGCGACATGGTGGCGTGCATCGGCGTGAGCGAACCGGGCGCCGGCAGCGACGTTGCCGCCATCAAGAGCCGGGCCGTCAAGGACGGCGACGACTACGTCATCACCGGCCAGAAGATGTGGATCACCAGCAGCCTGCAGGCCGACTGGATGTGCATGCTGGTCAACACCGGCGAGGGTCCGAGCGGAGCGGGCAACAATCCTCACAAGAACAAATCGCTGGTGATCGTGCCGATGCGCGATGGCCCCAACGGCAAGCTCACCAAGGGCATCGAGATCGCGCAGAAGATCCGCAAGATCGGCATGAATTCATCCGATACCGGCTTGATCTACTTCGACGAGGTGCGGGTGCCGCAGCGCTACCGCATCGGCAACGAGGGCCAGGGTTTCATCTACCAGATGCAGCAGTTCCAGGAAGAGCGTCTCTGGGCCGCGGCCAGCTGCGTTCAGGGGCTGAGCAACTGCATCGCCTGGACCATCGACTGGGCGCAGCAGCGCAAGATGTTCGGCGCAACCCTGGCGGACCAGCAATGGGTGCAGTTCAAGCTGGCGGAGCTCAAGACCGAGGTGGAAAGCCTGCGGGCGCTGACCTATCGCGCCTGCGAGTTGTATGTGCAGGGGCAGGACGTGCTGGAGCTGGCGTCGATGGCCAAGCTCAAGGCGGGACGCCTGAACCGCATCGTGCCGGACACCTGCCTGCAGTTCTGGGGCGGCATGGGCTACACCTGGGAGAACAAGGTCTCGCGCATGTTCCGTGACGGCCGGCTGGCCTCCATCGGCGGTGGCGCCGACGAAGTGATGCTGGGCATCCTGGCCAAGATCATGGGCATTGCGAAACGGCCGGCGGCGCAGTGAAGCAGATCCGCAAACTGCTGATTGCCAATCGGGGAGAGATTTCCCGTCGCGTGATCCGCACCGCGCATCGCCTGGGCATCGAGACCGTCGCCGTCTATTCCGACGCCGATGCCAAGGCCCTTCATGTGCGGGAGGCCACTTTCGCCGTTGCGCTGGGCGGCAAGGCGTCGGCCGACAGCTACCTGCGTATCGACAAGTTGATCGCCGCGGCCAAGGCCAGCGGCGCCGATGCCGTGCACCCGGGCTATGGTTTCCTGAGCGAGAACGCGGACTTCGCGCAGGCGGTGCTCGACGCCGGGCTGGTCTGGGTCGGCCCGCCGCCGCACGCCATCCGCACGCTGGGCAACAAATCCTCGGCCCGCGAGCTCGCGCAGGCGCGCGGCGTGCCTTGCCTGCCGGGTTATCAGGGCGAAGACCAGTCCCATGATCGCTTCGCCGCGGAGGCGCAGCGCATCGGCTTGCCGTTGATGGTCAAGGCGGCGGCGGGCGGCGGCGGGCGCGGCATGCGCCTGGTAACCGACCTGTCGCAGTTGCCAGCGGCGCTGGCCAGCGCCCGGTCGGAGGCGCTTGCCGCTTTCGGGTCGGGCGAACTGCTGCTGGAGCGCGCGCTGCTCGCGCCGCGCCATGTCGAGGTGCAGGTGTTCGCGGACTCGCAAGGCCATTGCATCCATCTGGGCGAGCGCGACTGCTCGGTGCAGCGCCGGCACCAGAAGATCGTCGAGGAGAGCCCCAGCCCCGCGCTTGACGCCGTGGTGCGCGAACGCATGGGCCGCAGCGCGGTGGAGCTGGCGCAGGCGGCGGGTTACGTCGGTGCGGGGACGATGGAATTCTTGCTGGATGGGAGCCCTCACCCGAACCGTCTTTCAGAGGGGACAATACCGTTCTTCATGATGGAGATGAACACGCGGCTGCAGGTCGAGCACCCGGTCACCGAAGCCGTGACCGGGCTGGACCTGGTGGAATGGCAGTTGCGGATCGCCCAGGGCGAATCGCTGCCGCTGGCGCAGCACCAGGTTCGATTCGAAGGCCATGCGATCGAGGTGCGACTGTGCGCGGAGGACGAGCATTTCACGCCGCGCACCGGCACCGTGCGGCATTTCCGCGAACCGCCGCTCGCCGTGCATTTTCTCCCTCTCCCTCTGGGAGAGGGCAGGGGTGAGGGCCCTCTTCGATTCGACCACGCCATCTTCGAAGGCCTGGTTGTCGTCCCTTACTACGATTCGCTGCTCGGCAAGCTGGTCGCCCATGCGGCTACGCGCGAGGCCGCGATAGACCAACTGGCGGCGGCGCTGGATCGCATGCAGCTGCTCGGCCTGCCGACCAACCGGCGCATGCTGGCGGCCTGCCTGCGTCATCCGCTGTTCAGAGCCGGCAAAGCGTTGATCCCGTTCCTGGCGCAACACGGCGACGAAATGCGCCAGCAAATGGAACAGGAAGAGCGGGCGCTGGCGATCGACTGCGGCCTGGCCGCGATCTATGGCTCGGGGCCCGAATCGGGTCGGTCACTCGCCTGCGATTTCGAGCGGCCGGTGCGGTTGCGCCATCGCGATCGGGTGTTCGCGTTGCAGGTGCGGGAAAGGCCGGGCGGCGCTCTGGAAGTGAAACAGGATGGCGAGATGCGGCGCGTGAATCCGCCCGCCGTCGAACGCGTCTGCCCCGACGACGGCGGTTGGCATGTGCAGGCCGGAGTCGTCGACCTGATGCTGCACGACGCGTCGTTCGAGGCCGGCACAAGCGGCGCCGCGGCCACGGCGCAGGAGGTGCGCGCGCCCTTCAACGGCAAGGTGATTGCCGTGCAGGCCCGGCCCGGCGCGACGGTGGCGCGCGGGGACGTCTTGCTGGTGCTGGAGTCGATGAAGCTGGAGCACGCGCTGGCTGCCGCGCGCGATGGTGTCATCAAGGCCGTGTACGTGGCACCGGGCCAGCAGGCGGCCACCTCGCAAGTGCTGGTCACCTTCGAGGCCGTGGCATGAATCCGGAACTGCGCCAGGACATGGACGCGCTGGCGGACACCGTCAAGCGTTTCACGCTGGAGCGCATCGCGCCGCAGGTGAACGCGTGGGACGAGGCCGGGGAATTTCCGCGCGCGTTGTACCGCGAGGCGGCCGCGTTGGGCCTGTTGGGACTGGGATTTCCCGAGGCGCTCGGCGGCACACCGGCGCCCTTCGCGCTGCGCAACGTGGTGTCGACCACCATGGCGCGCTACTGCGGCAGCGGCGGGCTGATGGCCAGCCTGTTCTCCCTGAACATCGGTTTGCCGCCGGTGCTGCGCCATGGCGCGGCGGATGTCCAGCAGCAAGTGGTGCCCGCGGTCCTGCGCGGCGAGAAGATCGCGGCACTGGCGATCACCGAGCCGGGCGCGGGCTCCGACGTGGCGGGCCTGCGCACCACGGCGCGACGGGATGGATCGGACTGGGTCATCAGCGGCGAGAAGGTGTTCATCACCTCGGGCATG
>JAAOZX010000204.1 GCA_012274225.1 Comamonadaceae bacterium
ATGCCGCCCATGGCCTCGACTTCCTCGATGATGGCCCAGGCCGCGTCGGCCATGTCCTGGGTCAATTTCTCCATCATGTAGCTGCCGGCCCACGGGTCGATCACGCTGGTAATGTGGGTCTCTTCCTGGATGATCAGCTGGGTGTTGCGCGCGATCCGGGCCGAGAACTCGGTCGGCAGCGCGATCGCCTCGTCGAACGAATTGGTGTGCAGCGACTGGGTTCCGCCGAACACCGCCGCCATCGCCTCGATCGTGGTGCGCACGATGTTGTTGTACGGGTCCTGCTCGGTCAGCGACCAGCCCGAGGTCTGGCAATGGGTGCGCAGCATCAGGCTCTTGGGATTCTTCGCGCCGACGCCCTTCATGATCCGCCACCACAGCAGCCGCGCCGCGCGCATCTTGGCCACCTCCAGGTAGAAGTTCATGCCGATGGCCCAGAAGAACGAGAGGCGCCCGGCGAACTCGTCCACATCCAGCCCCTTGGCCATCGCCGTCTTCACGTACTCCCGGCCGTCGGCCAGCGTGAAGGCCAACTCCAGCGCCTGGTTGGCGCCGGCCTCCTGCATGTGATAGCCCGAGATCGAGATCGAGTTGAACTTCGGCATGTTGCGGGCCGTGTACTCGATGATGTCGCCGACGATGCGCATGCTCGGCTCGGGCGGGTAGATGTAGGTATTGCGGACCATGAACTCCTTCAGAATGTCGTTCTGGATGGTCCCCGACAATTTCTCCTGGGCAACGCCCTGCTCCTCCGCCGCGACGATGTAGCCGGCAAGCACCGGCAGCACGGCGCCGTTCATGGTCATGGAAACGCTGACCTTGTCGAGCGGAATGCCGTCGAACAGGATCTTCATGTCCTCGACCGAGTCGATGGCCACGCCCGCCTTGCCGACGTCGCCGGTCACGCGCGGATGGTCGCTGTCGTAACCGCGATGGGTCGCCAGGTCGAACGCCACCGACACGCCTTGCCCGCCGCCGGCCAGGCCCTTGCGGTAGAAGGCGTTGGATTCCTCGGCCGTGGAAAAGCCGGCGTATTGCCGGATGGTCCACGGCCGCGCTGCATACATCGTGGCTTGCGGCCCGCGCAGGTAGGGCTCGAAACCAGGCAAGGTGTCGGCATGCGGCAGGGCCTTCAAATCGGCGCCGGTGTAGAGCGGCTTCACGCTGATGCCGTCGGGCGTGTGCCAGTCCAGCGCCTTCAGGTCGCCGCCGGGCGCGGACTTGGCAGCCGCCTTGGCCCAGTCGTCCAGGGTGGTGGGGGTGAATTTCGGATAGGGCTGGCTCATGGTCGCTTCCAGTGCTTCGCGGTCGGCCGCGTACTCCGCCATCTTACATCATTTATAATTATTGATAAAGAATTCAGATACTCCTACAATCGCCGCATGGCTGCCGTCTCGCTGTCACCGCACGCCCTCTACCAGGAGGTGGCGGAACTGCTGCGCCAGCGCATTTTCAGCCGCGCGCTGCCGCCGGGCAGCTGGATCGACGAGATGAAGCTCGCCGAAGAATACGGCATCAGCCGCACGCCTCTGCGCGAGGCCCTGAAGGTGCTCGCCGCCGAGGGCCTGGTGACGATGAAGGTGCGGCGCGGCGCCTACGTCACCGAGATGTCCGACCAGGACCTCAACGACGTGTACCACCTGTTATCGCTGCTGGAAAGCGATGCTGCCGGCGACGTGGCGGCGCGCGCCACGGACGCGCAGATCAAGGAGCTGCAGGCCCTGCACGAGGAGCTGGAAGCGGCAGCGGACGAACACGACCGCTTCTTCCAGCTCAACGAGCAGTTCCACATGCGGCTGCTGGAAATCGCCGGCAATCGCTGGCGCAACCAGATGGTGGCCGACCTGCGCAAGGTCATGAAGCTCAATCGCCACAACTCGCTGCTCAAGTCGGGGCGCATCCAGGAGTCGCTGCGTGAACATCGCGCGATCATGCGATCGCTCGCGAAACGCGACACGGCCGCCACCGTCCAGAAGATGCAGGCGCATTTTCGAAACGGCCTGGAAGCAGCCGGCTGAGCATCGCGCTCACGCGGCGCATCGCGTGACGGCGACGCGTCGGTCCCCGCGCCAACGTTTTCGCTTACCACCAAAGAAGCAAGCGTTTGTCACGTTGACAATGGAATCGGCCCTCGCCTAGCATCTGTCGGGCCCGGGGCTGCGCGACGACATCCTTCGTGGGACCCGGCTCATCACGGAGAATAAACCAATCATGATTCGACTTTTGATGCGTGCCGCAATGGCCATCGCGGCGCTGGCGTTCGCCGCCCTGGCATTTGGCCAGAACATCTCGATCGGCACCGGCGGAACCGGCGGCGTCTACTACCCCATGGGGGGCGGGCTGGCGGCGATGCTGTCCAAGTACGTGCCCGGCATGGAAGCCACCGCGGAAGTTACCGGTGGCTCGGTCGACAACCTGAAGCTGATTGGCACCGGGAAGCCGTACATCGGCTTCACCATGGCCGACGCCGGCCTCGACGCCTTCAAGGGCGAGGACAAGTTCAAGGGCAACAAGGTCCCGCTGCGCACGCTGATGGTTCTTTATCCCAACCGCATGCACCTGGTGTCGGTCGAAGGCCGGGGCGTCAACAAGCTCGCCGACCTCAAGGGCAAGCACATTTCCACCGGCTCGCCGGGCAGCGCCACCGAGGTGATGGCGTTCCGCATTCTCGAAGCCGCCGGCATCGACAAGGACAAGGACGTCAAGCGCGAGCGGCTCGGCGTCGCAGAATCCGTCAACGCGATCAAGGACAACAAGATCGACGCCTTCTTCTGGGTCGGCGGCCTGCCCACCGCGGCCGTGACGGACCTGGCCAACACGCCCGGCAACAAGATCAGGATGATCGACCACTCCGAAGTTGTGGCCAAGATGAACCAGAAGTACGGGCAGTTGTACGTCGAGGACACCATCCCGAAGAGCATGTACAAGGGCATGGACGCCGACAACAAGCAGGCCACCGTGATGAACCTGCTGGTGGCGAACGCCAACATGGACGACAAGACGGCCTACAACATCGTGAAGGCCATCTTCGATCACAAGGCCGACCTGGTCGCGGTGCACAAGGAGGCCGAGAACTTCAAGCTCGAAAACCAGAAGACCGCCGCCTCGCCGATCCCCTTCCATCCGGGCGCAATCAAGTACTTCGCCGAAAAAGGCGTCAAGCTGAACTGAGCGGACCGTTTTGAGGGCCCCGCCTGCTGGCGGGGTTTTTGTTTGAGCACACCAGATTTCACGGGGCGACATGACCGGCACCAAACCACACCCGCACATGACTGACCAGTCCGCCGCAATAGCGAGCGAGACGGCCGTCATCAGCGAAGAGCAGCTGCAGAAGGCGCAGGAGTTCATCGAGGAAGAGGAAGGCGCGGCCAACCACCTGGCCGGCTGGCGTGCCAGTCTGGTGACGGTGCTGGCCGTGGCCGTGTCGATCTTTCACCTGTACTCGGCGTACGGCATCGTCCCGGCCCAGGTGCTTCGGCCGGTGCACGTCGGCGCGGTGCTGCTGCTGACGTTCCTGCTGTTCCCGATGATCAAGCGCTTCCGCCACCGCATCATGTGGTGGGACCTCGTCTGCGCGGCGCTGGCAGTCGCCTCGGTCGTCTACATGATCATGGGCGGGGACGACCTCATGGACCGCAACACGACGCCGGACCCGTGGGATATCTTCTTCGGCGTGGCGTTGATCGTGCTGGTGATGGAAGCCATGCGGCGCACCGCCGGCTGGATCATGCCGGCGGTCACCAGCGCCTTCGTCCTGTATGCGCTGTTCGGCGCGTACCTGCCGCACCCCTGGACCCACAAGGGCTACGAGGTGTCGCGGCTGGTCGGGCACCTGTACATGACGCTGGAGGGCATCTTCGGCGTGGCGGTGGACGTCTCCTCCTCACTGATCATCCTGTTCACCATCTTCGGCGCATTCCTGCAGCACTCGGGCGCCGGCAAGTTCTACATCGATTTCTCGTTTTCGGCGATGGGCGGCAAGCCCACCGGCGCCGGCCGCACGGTCGTGCTGGCGTCCTTCCTGCTGGGCGGACCATCGGGGTCGGGCGTGGCGACGACGGTGACGCTGGGCTCCGTCGCGTGGCCGATGCTGGCGAAGGTCGGCTATGACCGCAACGCGGCCGGCGGCCTGCTCGCCGCGGGCGGCCTGGGCGCGATCATTTCGCCTCCGGTGCTCGGCGCCGCCGCGTTCCTGATCGCCGAGTTCCTCAAGATCTCGTACCTCGACGTGCTGCTGATGGCGTGCATCCCGACGCTGTTGTTCTACCTGGCGCTGTTCCTCATGGTCGAGATCGACGCGCGCAAACTGGGCATGCACGACGCGGTGTTCGAGAAGGTCGACTCGCTGTGGCACCTGACGCGGCGCTACTGGTTCCACTTCCTGTCGTTGATCTCCATCGTCATCTTCATGATGTGGGGCTTCTCGCCGGTGCTGTCAGTGTTCTGGGCGACGATCGTGTCGGCCGTCGCCAGTCTGTTGCGGCCGGAATGCTCGCTCATCCCCTACGACGTGTTTCGCGGCCGCGGCCCTATCCTGTCCAAGCTGTGGAACTCCGGGCTGGTCAAGGCGCTGGAGGGCGGCACCATCGGTGTGCTGAACGTCGCCGCCACCTGCGCCGGCGCCGGCATCATCGTGGGCGTCGTGACGCTCACCGGCCTCGGTCTGAAGTTCAGCTCGATCGTGATCGACCTGGCCGGCGGCTCGCTGCTGATGACCGCCGTCTACACCTCGCTGGTGGTGTGGATCGTCGGCCTCGCGGTGCCCGTCACGGCGTCGTACATCATCTGCGCCGTGATCGCCGCGCCGGCCCTCATCAAGCTGGGCGTGCCGGACTTTGCCGCGCACATGTTCATCTTCTACTACGCCGTGCTGTCCGAGGTGTCACCGCCCACGGCGCTCTCGCCCTTTGCGGCAGCGGCCATCACCGGCGGCGATCCGTACAAGACCACCATGCAGTGCTGGAAGTACACCGTGCCGGCTTTCCTGGTGCCGTTCATGTTCGTGCTGGATCCAAGCGGCCAGGGCTTGCTGCTGATGGGTTCGACCAAGGCGCTGGCCGCGGCCAACTGGTGGTCGATCGCCGAAGTGACCTTCACCGCCGCGGTCGGCGTCGCCGCGCTGGCCGCCGGCTTCCAGGGCTGGGCGTTCAGGCGCACCACGCCGGTCGAACGGGTGATGTTCATCCTGGCCGGCTTCGCCCTGGTCTATCCCACCACGACGGCCGACCTGCTGGGCCTCGGCCTCGTGAGCGTGGCCCTGGCCATGCAGTACCTGAGGGGCCGGCCGGTTCCGGCTTGAGGATCAGCGCTGGGTGGGCGG
>JAAOZX010000205.1 GCA_012274225.1 Comamonadaceae bacterium
CGGGATGCCCTGGCGGGAAAGCACCTTTGATCCAGAACATCCGATACGGACTGCCGGCGTTTTGAACTCTGCAAGTGACGGACAGTCGGCTTGGGCACTGTCCTACGAGCAATTGCTCGGAATGCCCATCCGCTAGCTCTGAAATCGCCTTCAGACTTCGAGCCAACATTGCTGTCACGCAGTCGGGGAAGAGAAGTCCGTGTCCAACGCCTACAACGGCATTGCGTCCTCAGCGGACCGCAATACCCTCGCGCTGATCGTCACGATCAAGTAAGTCAACACTGCGTCGCGCCGCACGGCCACGTGGATGCGCGCCCCCTCGTCGTAGCAGCGCGATCAGCCCAGTTGCAGTGGCGTGCGGGCGCGCGGGCTACTGCAACTGCCGCAGGATCCGTCCCACGACGTCGTTGAACAGGTTCAGCAGCGGCTCGCCGGGCCGCTGTTGCGGCCGCGGCGGTGCCGGCCGCGGGCGCGGTATGTCGAACTCGACCTGCGGATCGATCCAGCGGTTGCGCAGCGCCTGCTGGAAGACCTCGCCGACCATCGGCAAAGCGCTGCGGGCGCCCTGGCCCCAGGCCCCCATGGCGACATGGTTGTCGTCGTAGCCGACCCAGGCGCCCGCCACCAGTTGCGGATGCATCAGGATGAACCAGCCGTCACTGTTGTCCTGGGTGGTGCCGGTCTTGCCGGCCACGTCGGCCTGGATGCCGAAGCGCTGGCGGATCGCGACGCCGGTGCCTTCATCGACCACGCCGCGCATGACGTTCACCAGCGTCAGTGCCTGCGGACGCGGCAACGCCTGGTCGCGCTGGACGGGTCCGATGCCATGCAGCGTCTTGCCCTGGCGGTCTTCGACCCGCACCACCAGCACCGGCTCGATGTAGCCGCCGCCGTTGGCGATGGTGCCGTAGGCTGCCACCATCTCCTTCAGGGTGACCGGGCTGGTGCCCAGGGCCAATGAAGGCACCTCGTCGAGCTTGCTCTGCCGCACGCCCATCGCGCGCGCCAGCCGCGCCACCTTGGCCGCCCCGACCTGCTGCATCAGTTGCGCGGTGATGGTGTTCTTCGAATGGACCAGGCCGTCGCGCAGGCTCATCGGCTGGCCGCTGGACGGCGTCGCGTCGGTGGGTGTCCAGACCTCCTTGTTGCCGATGGCGATGGCCACGGGCTGGTCGACAAAGGTATCCGAGGGCCGGAATCCCTGCACGAACGCCGCGCCGTAGACGAACGGCTTGAACGTCGATCCCGGCTGGCGCCGCGCCTGGGTGACATGGTCGAATGGTTCGCTGGCAAAATCGCGGCTGCCGACCCACGCCTTGACTTGGCCGTTGCGCGGATCCAGCGCCAGGAAGCCGGCTTGCAGGTCGGACCTCTCCTGCCCGCGCCGGCGCTGGCGGTCCGCGAGCGACTGCAAATGCGCGAGCTGGCGCGCAACCGCCTGATTCGCCGCCCGTTGTAACCGCGCCTGGATGGTGGTGCGCACCACCAGGCCGTCGGCGTAAATGTTGTAGCCCTCGCGGTCGGCCCATTCGATCAGCCACCGGCGCACCCACTGGGCCACGTGCGGCGCCGGCCCGGGCGGCTCGACCTGCCGCTCGAAGTCGACCCGCAGCGGCCGCTTTTGCAGCGCCTGCAGCTGCTCCGGATCCACCTTGCCGTACTTCGCCATCTGGGCCAGCACGAGATTGCGCCGGTCGAACGCCCGCTCGGGGTTGGTCACCGGGTTGTAGACGCTGTTGCCCTTGAGCATGCCGATCAGCGTGGCGCTCTCCAGCACGTCGAGGCGGTCGGCGCTCTTGTCGAAGTAGGTGCGAGCGGCCATCTCGATGCCGAACGCGTTGTAGAGGAACGGCACCGTGTTGAGATAGGTCTCCAGGATCTCGCTTTTGCTGTACACCGCCTCGATCTTCAGCGCCGTGATCGCCTCCTTGGCCTTGCGATGCAGGGTGGCTGCGCGGCCGATCTGGTCGGGGTAGAGGTTGCGCGCCAATTGCTGCGTGATGGTCGAGCCGCCCTGCCGCTCGCCTGACATGGTGCTCAGCAGCGCGCCGCCAGTGCGCCGCCAGTCGATGCCGTGATGCTGGTAGAACCGCCGGTCTTCCGTCGCGATCAGCGCGTCCACCACGTGCGGTGAGATCCGGTTCAGAGGCACCCACTGCCGGTTGAGGCGCCTGTATTCGGCCAGCAGCACGCCGTCAGCCGACATCACGCGGGCCGGAACCTCGGATTTGGCGCGGCGCAGATCGCCGGTCCCCGGCGTCATCGGAATGAGCACCAGCAAATATGCCAGCAGCAGCGCGGGCACGGCCAGCACGGCGCGCACCGGATGCCGTTGGACGGCACCGCCCAGGCGGCGAAGCTGATCGGCCAGGAAGCGGGCGGCGCGCTGGACGGCCGGGATCATGGAGGCTAGCGTAGGGCCGGGCCCACGGTGGGGCTGTAGGACGGGAGCGCGTGCCGGTGACCTTGAGCACCAGCCGCACTTTCGGACCGGTATTCTGACGGTTTTCGCCCGGCTGGTGATTCAACAGGAGCAAAGCCCCATGCAATTCGAAAAGGAGGACTCGGAAGTGAGCCAGAGCCAACTCGGCCGGTGTGGCCAATTCAGTAAGATCGGCAACGGAAGGAAGGCGCCATGAAAACGGATGTCCCTCGCAGTCCCCCGCACCGGGTCAAACGGCATTACGGCCACAGCGTCTTGCCGCTTGGAAACTTCGACGTCGGGCCGCTGCGCGACAGTTTCCGGTTCCTGCGCGGCTTTGCCCGCAACCCGGCGCAGGTCGGCTCCGTGGTCCCGAGTTCCCGCTATCTCGAACAGCGGCTGGTGCGCGAGACGCGGACGGCCGACGCCCGAACCGTCGTCGAACTCGGGCCGGGCACCGGCGGAACCACCTCCGCTTTCCTGCGGGCGCTGCCGGGCGCCGCCCGGTTGCTGGCGATCGAGCTGGACCCGGAATTTCACCGGCACCTGTGCGGATCGCTGGCCGATCCGCGGCTCATCCTCGAGCTGGGCAGCGCCGAGCGACTGGCGGAGTTGCTGGCCGCACACCGTCTGCCCGCGCCCGATGCCATCGTGTCCGGCATTCCGTTCTCGACCATGCCGCCCGAGGTGTCGGACCGGATCGCCGCCGCGATCGCGCAGGTGCTGCGTCCCGGCGGCCGCTTCGTCGCCTACCAGGTGCGCGCCCACGTCGCCGGCTATGTGTCGCCCTATCTGGGAGAACCCGTCAAGCAGTGGGAAGTGGTGAACGTACCCCCGGTGCGCGTGTTCACCTGGATCAAGCCAGAGACCAGCCAGAGCGCGATCGCCGCTGGCGAGAATTTGAAAGCGTGTGACCGAGACTGAGCTCGAGACGCTTAGGCGGCGCCCGGTTTCGGCGAATAGTCCGCCGCGAGTTCCAGCGCGGCGACCATGCTGCCCGCGTCCGCACGGCCGGTGCCGGCGATGTCGAACGCCGTGCCGTGGTCGACCGAGGTTCGCACGAACGGAAGGCCGACCGTGACATTGACGCCGGCTTCCAGTCCCAGCACCTTCACCGGGCCGTGACCCTGGTCGTGGTACATCGCGACGATGAGGTCGAAGTCGCCGCGCGTCGCGCGAAAGAACAAGGTGTCGGCGGGCAACGGGCCCTGCACGTCCAGGCCGCCGTCGACGCAGGCGGCCACCGCCGGCGCGATCTTCCCGGCCTCCTCGCCGCGGCCGAACAGGCCGCCCTCGCCGGCATGCGGATTGATTCCGCAAACGGCGATCCGCGGCGCGGCGATGCCGGCGCGCACCAGCAGATCGTTGCCTCGCCGGATGGTGCGCTCGACCAGCCCGGGCTCGATCCGGGCGACGGCGTCCAGCAAGCCGATGTGGGTGGTGACGTGAATCACGCGCAGCCGCGGCGCCACCAGCAGCATCGAGACTTCGGGCGTACCGCTCAGGTGCGCCAGCATTTCGGTGTGGCCAGGATAGCGGTGGCCGGCCGCGTGCAGCGCTTCCTTGTTCAGCGGCGCGGTGCAGATGGCACCGGCGAATCCGCTTTGTGCCACCTGCACGGCTTTCTCGATGAAGCGGTACGCCGCCTCGCCGCCGATAGCCGAAAGCTGCCCGAATGGCAGGTCGGACGGCACGAGGTCCAGGTCCAGGCAATCGATAGCCCCGGGCGCGAACAACGCGTCTTCGGGCCTGCGGACGGTGCGGACGGCCAGCTTCACGCCGGTCAATTGGACGGCCTTCTGCAGCCGCCGCGTGTCGCCGATCACCAGCGGACGCAGCCGCTCGCGCACGGCAGGATGGTCGACGCTCTTGACGATCACTTCGGGCCCGACGCCAGTCGGGTCGCCCATGGTGATGAGGACGATGGGACGTTGCATGTTGTTCTGCTCCCTCAGGAAGGCGCGGACTCGCGCGCCATGGCGGCGCGGCGCGGTCCGCCGAAATACGCAATGATGCGCTGCAAGGCCTGGGCATCGCCAAAGCCGCCGGCCTTGAGCACGAAACCCGGCGCAGCGGGCGCGGCAATGCGCGCCAGCGAGATGCCGGGCTCCCATTCCCCGATGACCTCGAGCCGGTTCACGCCGAGTCGTTCGAACAGCGCCCGCGCTGTGTCGCCGCCGGTCAGGACGCAGGTGGCCGCATCTTGCAGCAAGGGGAGCGCGATCCTGGCCATGGCGTGGGCCGGCTTGCGGGAAAACGGCTGCACCAATTCCCCGCTGATGGCCAACACGACATGGTGGCCGCTGCGCAGCGCATCGTGAGCGGCGGCGAGGGCCTCGCAGCGCTCGGGCGCGCGCTGGGCAGCCAGCCATTGCGCAGCAGAGAGCCGGACCACCTGGGCAGTGCCCGACGCCTCCACTTGCCGCACCTGCAAGGTGGACGCCGGCGAGAAGCTCCCCACCAGCGCCAGCACCGGACCGGCCGGCGGCGGCGGGGCCTGACTGGCGCCGGCATCGGGCGCGACCTGCCGTGCCAGCGCGCGGGCAAGCCCGGCTGATCCGGCAAGCAACCACGGCGCCGCTGTCGGCAGCAGCAGCGCCGCGGCCAATTGCGCCAGATCGTCGGTGGTCACCGCATCCACCACCACCACTCGCGCGCCCCCGGTGGCCGCCTGCTCGATCTGCCGGCGGATCCGCCGTGGATCCGCCAGCGGTTGCTGCAACAACAAGGCCGGCTGCAACCCGGTCGCGGCCAACGTGCCCATCAGGTCGCCTCCCGGCTCATCCACAGCCCGCCCGTGCAGGAACAGCTTTCCGCCCCTGAGGGTGCGGCCCTGCTCGGGAAACGACGGCGCGATCACGGCGCCCGC
>JAAOZX010000206.1 GCA_012274225.1 Comamonadaceae bacterium
CCCCAACCCTCCCCTCGAGGGGAGGGCTCGAAAGATCATGAGCGAGAACCTGCTCACGCTCGAAGGTGTGCACACGCACATCGCGGCGTATCACATCCTGCACGGCGTGGACCTGGTGGTTCCGCGCGGGCAGCTCACGCTGCTGCTGGGCCGCAATGGCGCCGGCAAGACCACCACGCTGCGCACCATCATGGGTCTGTGGCACGCGTCGCAGGGCAGCATCCGCTTCAACGGGCGCGACATCACGCGGCTGGAGACGCCTCGGATCGCGGCGCTGAACATTGCCTACGTGCCGGAGAACATGGGCATCTTCTCGGACCTCAGTGTCAAGGAGAACATGTTGCTGGCGGCCCGGTCGGCCCGCACCGTGGGGCAGATCGACGAAAAGCGCTTGCAGTGGATCTTCTCGCTGTTTCCGGCGGTGGAGAAATTCTGGAACCACGCCGCCGGCAAGCTGTCCGGCGGCCAGAAGCAAATGCTCGCAGTCGCGCGCGCGATCGTCGAGCCGCGCGAGCTGCTGATCGTCGACGAGCCGAGCAAGGGCCTGGCGCCGGCCATCATCAACAACATGATCGACGCCTTTGCCGAGTTGAAAGCCAGCGGCGTCACCATCCTGCTGGTGGAGCAGAACATCAATTTCGCCAAGCGTCTGGGCGACACGGTGGCGGTGATGGACAACGGCATGGTGGTGCACGCCGGTGCAATGGGAGAACTGGCGCGTGACGAAGCATTGCAGCGTTCGCTGCTGGGGCTGGCGATATGAGGAAGTTCGACTTCGACTGGCAGCCGATGGCGCTGGTGCCGGCGCTGGCCCTGCTGGTGCTGCCCTTCATCGGATCGGGTTCGACCTGGGTCACGCTCACGGTGGCCGGGCTGGCCATGGGCATGATCATCTTCATCATCGCCTCCGGCCTCACGCTCGTCTTCGGGCTGATGGACGTGCTGAACTTCGGGCACGGCGTGTTCATTGCACTGGGCGCCTTCGTCGCGACCAGCGTCCTGGGCAGCATGGCCGACTACACCAACTCGGCGAGCCTGTGGCGCAACTTCATGGCGGTGCTGCCGGCGATGGTGGTGGCCATGCTGGTGGCCGGCGCAGTCGGCCTGGCGTTCGAGCGCTTCATCGTGCGGCCTGTGTATGGCAATCACCTCAAGCAGATCCTGATCACCATGGGCGGGATGATCATCGGCGAAGAGCTGATCAAGGTGATCTGGGGCCCGTTGCAGATTCCGCTGCCGCTGCCCGACGGCATGCGCGGCGCGCTCCTGCTGGGCGACGCCGCCGTGGAGAAATACCGGGTGATCGCGGTGATCGTCGGCCTGGCGGTCTTCGGCATGCTGCTGTGGGTCTTGACCCGCACCAAGATCGGACTGCTGATCCGCGCTGGCGTGCAGGATCGCGAAATGGTCGAGGCCCTGGGCTACCGCATCCGCGTGTTGTTCATCGGGGTGTTCGTGGCGGGCAGCGCGCTGGCCGGACTGGGCGGGGTCATGTGGGGGCTGTACCAGCAGAGCGTCTATCCCCAGATGGGCGCGCAGGTCAACGTGCTGATCTTCATCGTGCTGATCATCGGCGGGCTGGGCTCCACCAGCGGCGCGCTGATCGGGGCGCTGCTGGTCGGCCTGATGGCCAACTACACGGGGTTCCTGGTCCCCAAGGCCGCGCTGTTCTCCAACATCGCGCTGATGATGGCGGTCCTGCTGTGGCGTCCGCAGGGCGTCTATGCGCTCAGCCGCCAGTGAGAACCGCCATGCTCGATCGCCTGCTCTCCCATGACTATCCGCGCAGCCGGGTGCTCGCGGTTCTGCTGCTGGCGCTGCTCGTGGGCCTGGCCTTCGTGCCCTTCATCTTCCCGGGCGTGAAGGCGCTCAACGTCGCGGCCAAGATCCTGGTGTTTGTGGTGCTGGTGGCCAGCTTCGACCTGCTGCTCGGCTACACCGGCATCGTGAGCTTCGCCCACACCATGTTCTTCGGAATCGGCGCCTATGGCATCGCCATCGCCTGCACCCGCCTGGGACCCGGCTGGTCCGCCATCGCGGCGGGACTGGCGGTGTCGCTGGCGCTTTCGTTCGTGCTCGCGTTGGCGGTCGGCCTCTTCTCGCTGCGGGTGCGCGCGATCTTCTTTTCCATGATCACGCTGGCGGTGGCCGCCGCCTTCCAGACGCTGGCATCGCAGCTGTCCGACATGACCGGAGGCGAGGACGGCCTGACCTTCAAGGTGCCGGAAATCCTGTCGCCCGGTTTCCAGTGGTCCGAGACGCCGTTCCTGGGCGTGACCCTGGATGGCCGCCTCCTGTGCTACTACCTGCTGTTCGGCGCCGCGCTGGTTCTGCTGCTGGCGATGTTGCGCATCGTCAACTCGCCGTTCGGCCGCGTGTTGCAGGCGATCCGTGAGAACGAATTCAGGGCCGAGGCGATCGGCTATCGCGTGGTCGTGTATCGCACCACGTCCAGCATCCTGTCGGCTCTGTTCGCCACCATTGCCGGGGCCATGCTGGCCATCTGGCTGCGCTACAACGGACCGGATACGTCGCTCTCGTTCGAAGTCATGGTGGACGTACTGCTGATCGTGGTGATCGGCGGCATGGGAACGATCTATGGGGCCGCGATCGGCTCCGGGGTCTTCGTCATTGCGCAAAGCTACCTGCAGGACCTGCTCCAGTTGGGCAGCGACGCGGCGTCGGGCCTGCCCTGGCTCGCGGCCCTGTTGTCGCCCGATCGCTGGCTGCTCTGGCTCGGCGTGCTGTTCGTGTTGTCGGTCTATTACTTTCCCGCCGGAGTGGTGGGGCGGCTGCGGGCGCTGGGCACGCGCGCCTGAAGCCGCCAGTCGCTGCCGTCGGTCGCTCGGCCAAAGTTCACGGAGGTTCAACGCCATGGCATACAGCTCACAATACGCAACCTGCGCCGGCCGTGAAATCCATTACATGGAATGGGGCTCGCAGCACGATACCGCGGTGATCGCCTGGCATGGCCTGGCTCGAACCGGGCGGGACATGGATGAACTCGCCGAACATCTTTCAAGCCGCTATCGCGTCATCTGTCCCGACACGCTGGGGCGGGGCCTGAGCCAGTGGAGTCCCGACCCGCACAACGAGTACACACTGGCCTTCTACGCGCGCCTGGCCAGGGAACTGTTCGACCACTTGAAGATCGATGCCGCGCATTGGGTGGGCACCTCCATGGGCGGCTCCATCGGCATGGTCTGCGCCGGCGGTCTGGCGCAGCCCGCCTTGAAGGAGCGTATCAGGAGCCTGGTACTCAACGACAATGCGCCGCGGCTGGCCGATGCCGCCGTCGCGCGCATTCGCGCCTATGCCGGCAACCCGCCGGCGTTCGGCACGATTGCCGAACTGGAGGCGTTCTTCAGGCAGGTGTACAAGCCCTTTGGCTGGCTGAGCGATGCCCAGTGGCGGCGGCTGACCGAGACCTCCACGCGGCGTTTGCCCGACGGCCGCGTCACGCCACACTACGACCCCGCGATGGTGCGGCAATTCACCGACCATCCGAACGACTACGAGGTCTGGGCCCACTACGACGCGATGGAGGTGCCGGTGCTGTGCCTGCGCGGCGCGGAGTCGGACCTGGTGCTGCGCGAAACCACCGAGGAGATGATGCGTCGCGGGCCGGGGCTGAGAGGCCTCGTGCGGGTGGTCGAGGTGGCCGGCTGCGGCCATGCGCCGGCGCTCAACGTGCCGGAGCAGATCGATTGGATCGCCGCTTTCATCGACGAGCACGAGCGCGCGCCATCGGAGCGCCCCGCCCAGCGCGCTACTGCTTCGCGCCCATAGCCATCGCCGCAATCCGCGTCGCCGCCAGCGCCTGGGCATCTGGCGTGTCGCGGGTCGGCCAACCGGCCAGATGCCGCTGGGCCAACTCGCCGAGCGCGGCGATCCAGGCCGGCTCGTCGTTCAGGCAGGGGATGTAGTGGAACTCCTTGCCGCCTGACGCCAGGAAGGCGTCGCGCCCCTCCTGGGCAATTTCTTCCAGGGTTTCCAGGCAATCACCGGTGAAGCCGGGGCAAACAACGTCGACACGGGCCACTCCGCGCCGCGCCAACGCCCGCAGGGTCGGCTCGGTGTAGGGTTCCAGCCACTTGGCCTTGCCGAAGCGGGACTGGAATGTGACGCTGTACCCGTCCTGCGTCAGCCCCAGATGCGCTGCCAGCAGCCGCGCCGTCTTCTGGCATTCGCAGTGGTAGGGGTCTCCCAGATGCAAGGTGCGTTCAGGCACCCCATGAAAGCTCATGAGCAAATGATCGGCGCGCCCGTGTTCCCGCCAGTGGTGCTCGATCCGGTGCGCCAGGGCCTGAACATAGCCACGATCGTCGTGATAGCGGTTCACGAAGCGCAGTTCGGGCAGATTGCGCTTGCGTGAAGACCAGGCGTTCACCGCGTCGACGATGCTGGCCGTCGTGGTCGCCGAATACTGGGGATAGGCCGGCAGCACCACGATCCGGTTCGCCCCCTCGGCCTGCAGCGCATCGAGCTGAGATGCGATCGAGGGACTTCCGTAGCGCATCGCGTAGCGCACTTTCACCTTGTGACCGTGCTCGCCCAGCCAGCCCTGCAACAGCCTGGCCTGCTTCTCGGTCCATCGCTTCAGGGGCGAGCCCTCCGGCGTCCAGATGGTGGCGTACTTGGCGGCGGACTTGCCCGAGCGCAGTGGCAGGATCACGCCATGCAACAGCGGCAACCAGACCAGGCGCGGAATTTCCACCACCCGCGGGTCGCTGAGGAACTCGGCCAGGTAGCGCCGGACCGCGGCGGCCGTCGGCTCATCGGGCGTGCCCAGGTTGCAGTACAGCACGCCGGCGCAGGAAGCCTGGCCGTGGCGAAACGGGAGTTCAGGCTGGAACGAGGTCGAGGAGGCCATCAGGTATTCTCACTGACATGCTGGACATTGCAAAAGTCAGGGCCATCTCGCTGGACCTGGACGACACCCTTTGGCCGATCTGGCCGACCATCGAGAGAGCCGAGAAGGTCTTGCACAATTGGCTGGCCGAATTCGCGCCGATGGCCGCCGCGCTGTTCTCCAGCCCGTCGGCCCTGCGCGAGATCCGCGACCAGATGGCCACGACCCGTCCCGACCTGAAGAGCGACCTGAGCGCGCTGCGCCGCGAATCGATCCGCCTGGCGCTGTACCGCGCCGGCGAGAATCCGTTGCTGGCCGAGCAGGCCTTCGAAGTCTTCTTCGCGGAACGTCAGCGGGTGACCCTGTTTGCCGACGCGCGGCCCGCGCTGGAATTCCTTTCGACCCGCTTTCCGCTGGTGAGCGTGTCCAACGGCAATGCGGACCTGCAGCGGGTGGGCCTGGGGCCGTTCTTCCGCGCCTCCATCACGGCGCGCGAGTTCGGCGTCGGCAAGCCCGACCCGCGCATCTTTCTCGCGGCCGCCGGCGCACTGGACCTTCAGCCCGAGGATGTGCTGCACGTGGGCGACGACGCAACGCTCGACGCACTGGGCGCGATCAATGCCGGCATGCAGGCGGCGTGGATCAACCGGGCCGATCATTTGTGGCCGCACGAGATGGAGCCGCACGCGACCCTGGCGAGCCTGACCGAGCTGTGCGAGCTGTTCAAGTGACCCGGCCGGCATTCAAACGCGCCGCGG
This sequence comes from Comamonadaceae bacterium, assembly GCA_012274225.1. Taxonomy (GTDB): domain Bacteria; phylum Pseudomonadota; class Gammaproteobacteria; order Burkholderiales; family Burkholderiaceae_C; genus Ramlibacter. The sequence continues at coordinate 5,611 of JAAOZX010000206.1, forward strand.
CCTCGAGCCCCGAGCGCACGGCGCCTTCCAAGGTCGACGGATAAGGCCCGGCCACATAGTCGCCGCAGGCCAGCAAGCCGGCTGCTATCTCCATTGAGGGGCGTCGCAGGCCGGGTGTGCAGGCAAAGGTGGCGCGCTTTTCGACCACCGTCTGCACCGGTGTCAGGCCGGTCCAGCCCCAGTCGTTCGCCTGTGCCAGGACCTGTCGCTGCACGGTGTCGCGATCGCCGTTGCTGGCACTGACGACAAAGGCCAGCAGGCCAGCCGGCCCTCCGAGTTGGCCGCGGTCGAAAACGAATTGGGCAGGCGCCTCGGGCCCGGACCGCAGTGCGAGCATCGGCAGCGGCAACGGTTTGTGAAGCCCGGTCGCATACACCGTGGTGATGGCTTCATGTGCCAGGGCGCGCGCGCATTCGATCCACGATGGCGCCGCAAGCCCGCTCGCCTCTACCAGGCGGACCGCCTCGCGGTCGGGACAGGCCAGCAGCACCCGGTCGAACATTTCGCCGTCCACCGACCAGCCCGATCCGCGTGGTGCGACGCTGCTCACCCGCTGGCCCATGCGCAGCAACCCGCCGTGATGGCCCAGCCACGCCACGGCCATTTCGGGAAAGACCTGTCCCAGGTCGCGCCGCGGCAGCAGCAGGTTCGAACTGCCCCGGTCGCCGCCGCCCTCGCCAAACATCGCGTCGCGCAGCACCCGCAGGAACACCTGCCCGCTGGCGCGCGCGGCGGGCGTGTTGAGCGCTGACAGGCACAACGGTGCTATCAGTTCGGCCATCACACGAGGAGTCAGGTCGCTGCACAGGCCGCTCACGGTGGTGTCCGGTGGGCAAAGGAATTGCGCCGCGCGCCAGCCCAGCGCCGAGCGCAGCAAGGAGACTTTGTCGCGCCAGCCCCAGCCCTTGGCCGCCAGGATTCCGGCGGCCGCGTCGAACGGCGCCGGCCACGCGGGCAGCGCCAGGCCGCTGCCGTCCGGAAAGCGCAGAGCCAGCGGCAGCCGCAGCAGCACACGCTCGGACTGGACGCCGACTTCACGCATCAAACCCAGGGTGGCCCGGTAGGCGCCAATCAGGATGTGCTGTCCGTTGTCCAGGACTGCGCTCGAGCCGTCCGGCAATCCGACTGGCAGCGCGCGCGCCCGGCCGCCCGGCGTGCGGGTCGCTTCCAAGACGGTGACGGCGTGGCCGGCCCGGGCCGCGGCCACCGCGGCGGCCAGCCCCGCCCATCCGGCGCCCACGACTGCGACTTTCATCGACCTAGAGCCGGCCCAGGGCCTGCACTTGCCACGCCAGCCAGAACTTGCGCAGCGGGGTCAGGCTGACGCGCTGGTGCAGAACCTGGAATTGGTCGCGCTCGATTTCGCGCAACAGGGTGCGATAGATGCTGGCCATCATCAGCCCGGGCTTCTGGCTGCGCCGGTCGGCGGCGGGCAGCAGGGCCAGGGCTTCGTCGTACAGCCGGTGCGCCCGCTCGGCCTGAAAGCGCATCAGCGCGATGAAGCGATCGGAATGCTTGCGGTTGAGGACCTCGTGCGCCTTGACGTCGAATTGCTGCAGCTCGCTCATCGGCAGGTAGATCCGGCCGCGCATCGCGTCTTCGCCCACGTCGCGGATGATGTTGGTGAGCTGGAACGCCAAGCCCAGTCGGTGCGCGTAGTCGGTGGTGCCCGGATCGCTCTGGCCGATGATGCGCGCCGTAACCTCGCCGACCACGCCGGCCACCAGGTGGCAGTAATGCTGCAGAGCCGGAAAGTCGAGGTAGCGGGTCTGCACCAGGTCCATCCGGCAACCGTCGATGACCGCCTGCAGCTGCGCCTGTTCGATGGCGTATGGCGCGATGCACGGCGCCAGCGCCTGCATCACCGGGTGGCTGGGATTGCCGGCGAAGGACTGCGCGACTTCGGCTTGCCACCAGGCCAGCTTGGCCTGGGCCACAGTGGGGTCGTTCACCCCGTCCACCACGTCATCGACCTCGCGGCAGAACGCATAAAAGGCCGTGATGGCCTTGCGACGGGGCTTGGGCAGGAAGAGGAAGGCGTAGTAGAAGCTGCTGCCCGACGCCACGGCCTTTTGCTGCACATACTGTTCGGCGTTCATCTGGCAATTGTCACATTCCAACGGCGCGCCACAGCAGCAATGGCAGATCGCCGACGCCCAGCTGGGGCCGGCCGCGAAAACTGTCGAAACCGCTTGCTTCGACGCGATCCAGGATCCGCAGCCCGCCCTGAACCACCAGCCGCAGCTCCCAGCCGGCCCGGCCCGGCACCTGATGCACCAGCGGTGCGCCCGACCGCATGAGGCCGCGAGCCCACGCCACCTGCGCGGCGAGCACGTGCCGGGCCTGGGGATGGGCCGGCCAGCCGGCCGGCGCAAGGGGGTCGAGCCCGTGCTCGCGGCACTCGCTGGCGGGAAGGTAGAACCGGCCGCGCGGCAGGTCGACGCTCAGGTCCTGCCAGAAGTTGGCGAGTTGCAGCGCCGTGCAAATGTCGTCGCTGCGCGCCAGTGCATTGGCATCGCGGATGCCGTAGAGGTGGAGCAACAGCCGGCCGACCGGATTGGCCGAGCGACTGCAGTAGCCGAGCAGTTCCGCTCGATCGGCGTAGCCGGCGCCGTCCCGGGTCTTGACGACGTCCTGCCGGAACGCACTGAGCAAATCTTGCAGCGGCGCCAAAGGCAGGGCGAAGCGGCCGATGGCATCGCCCAGGGGCTCGAACACATGGCGCCAACGTGGAGATACCTCGCGATCCGTCGCGCAGGACGCCAGGTCGATGCCGTAGGCGGCCAGATCGGCCAATCGCTGCGCGGGCGGGTCCGAGCCCTCGTCAGCGAGGTCGTCGGCGGTGCGGGCAAACCAATAGATGGCCGCGACGGCCGGGCGCAGAGTGGCCGGGCACAGCCAGGAGGCGACCGGAAAGTTCTCGTAGTGGCGGACGGCCGGGGCAGCGGCGCTGGCGGGGGCTTTCACCGCCGGGATTGTCGCTTGCGGGGGCGCCGGCTGTTCCCGCGTAAAATAGAAGGTTGACCGAATTTGGGCGGGCGGTCAGGGGTTTCCTGAGCGCCCGCTCTGGTTTTTCAGCTCAGCGCGGGTGGCGAAATTGGTAGACGCACCAGGTTTAGGTCCTGACGCCAGCAATGGCGTGCCGGTTCGAGTCCGGCCCCGCGCACCAGACACCTTTTAATCAAGAGAGAGCAATATGGCCGTGAACGTAGAAACCCTGGACAAGCTGGAACGCAAGATGACGCTGACCCTGCCCGTCACCGTGATCCAGTCGGAAGTCGACTCCCGACTGAAGCGCCTGGCGCGCACCGTCAAGATGGACGGCTTCCGTCCCGGCAAGGTGCCGATGACTGTCGTGACCCAGCGCTATGGCTATTCGGTGCACTACGAGGTGATGAACGACAAGGTGGGGGAAGCGTTCGCCCAGGCGGCCAACGAGGCCAAGCTGCGGGTGGCTGGCCAACCCAAGATCACCGAGAAGGAACAGTCGCCCGAGGGCGAACTGGCGTTCGACGCCGTGTTCGAGGTGTTCCCGGAAGTGAAGATCGCCGACCTGTCCACGGCCCAAGTCGAGAAGCTCAGCGCCGACGTGAGCGACAGCGCCATCGACAAGACGCTGGAGATCCTGCGCAAGCAGCGCCGCACCTTTGCCCAGCGTCCGCATGACGCCGCCGTTGCCGAGGGCGATCGCGTGACGGTCGACTTCGAGGGCAAGATCGACGGCGAACCGTTCCAGGGCGGCAAGGCCGAGGACTTCCAGTTTGTCGTCGGCGAAGGCCAGATGCTCAAGGTATTCGAGGAAGCCGTGCGCGGCATGAAGACCGGCGAAAGCAAGACCTTCCCGCTGGCCTTCCCGGCCGACTACCACGGCAAGGACGTGGCGGGCAAGCAGGCCGACTTCATGGTCACGATCAAGAAGCTCGAAGCCGCCAACCTGCCCGAAGTCAACGAGGCGCTGGCCAAGTCGCTCGGCATCGCCGACCCGACGGTCGAGGGCCTGCGTGCCGACATTCGCAAGAACCTCGAGCGCGAGGTCAAGTTCCGCCTGCTGGCGCGCAACAAGCAGGGTGTCATGGACGCCCTGGTTTCCAAAGCCGAGCTGGACCTGCCCAAGTCAAGTGTCCAGGCCGAGGTGGATCGCATGATCGAGCAGGCCCGCGCGGACCTGAAGCAGCGCGGCGTCAAGGATGCCGACAAGGTTCCCGTCCCTGACGACATGTTCCGGCCGCAGGCCGAGCGGCGGGTGCGGCTGGGCTTGGTGGTGGCCGAGCTGGTGCGGGGCAACGACCTGCAGGCCAAGCCCGAGCAGATCAAGGCGCATGTCGAGGAACTGGCGGCCAGCTACGAGAAGCCGGCCGACGTGGTGCGCTGGTATTACAGCGACAACCGTCGCCTGGCCGAGGTCGAGGCGATCGTGATCGAAAACAACGTCACCCAGTTCGTGCTGGCAAAGGCCAAGGTGGTGGACAAGCCGATCTCGTTCGAAGAACTGATGGGCCAGCAGGCCTGACATCGCGGCGGGACGGGACGGCCGGGCGTTGGGTTCGATGATGTGGGCGCGGTCTTGCAGTCGGCCAGGGCGGCCCCATCTCCCTTTGGCATACAGTACACCCAGCTTTGGTCCCAGCACACGGAGTCTTTCCCATGAGTTCACTTGAAACCCAGGCCCTCGGCATGGTGCCGATCGTCATCGAACAATCCGGCCGGGGCGAACGGTCCTACGACATCTATTCGCGCCTGCTGCGCGAGCGGGTGATCTTCCTGGTCGGACCGGTCAACGACCAGACCGCCAACCTCGTGGTCGCGCAACTCCTGTTCCTGGAGAGCGAAAACCCCGACAAGGACATTTCCTTCTATATCAACTCGCCCGGCGGCAGCGTCAGCGCCGGCATGGCGATCTTCGACACCATGAATTTCGTCAAGCCCGACGTGTCGACCCTGTGCACCGGCATGGCCGCGAGCATGGGTGCCTTCCTGCTGGCGGCCGGCGCTAAAGGCAAGCGCTTCTCGCTGCCAAATTCCAAGGTCATGATCCACCAGCCCCTGGGTGGGATGCAGGGCCAGGCCACCGACATCGAGATTCACGCCCGCGACATCCTGAAGACGCGCGCCCAGCTGAACAAGATCCTGGCCGAGCGCACCGGTCAGCCGCTGGAGAAGATCGAGCGCGATACCGAGCGCGACTTCTTCCTTGCGGCCGACGAGGCCAAGGACTACGGCCTGGTGGACCAGGTGATTTCCAAGCGACCCTAGGAACCCGGCGCCGCGCGCCGATCCACAACAGAACCGGTTGCACCGCAGCAATTGCGGTTCGATTGCGGCCGGGCGTCGTTGTTTTTCCAACGCGTCCGCCCAGCGGTAAGCCGGGCCCCTGGGTCCAGCCCCGGGGCGCAGCCGTTATTTGGTTATCATTGAATATCAAGTCATTTAGGCAGGACCCATGGCCGAGAAAAAAGGCTCTTCCAGCGAGAAAACCCTTTACTGCTCCTTCTGTGGCAAGAGCCAGCATGAGGTGAAGAAGCTGATCGCCGGGCCTTCGGTCTTCATCTGCGACGAATGCATCGATCTGTGCAACGAGATCATTCGTGACGAACTCCCGACGTCCGACGACACGCGCGAGTCGCGCGGCGACTTGCCGACGCCGGCGGAAATCAAGGCCAACCTGGACAACTACGTGATCGGCCAGGAGCCGGCCAAGCGCGGGCTGTCGGTTGCCGTCTACAACCACTACAAGCGGCTGCGGCACAAGGAAAAGGCGAAGAAGGACGACGTCGAACTCACCAAGAGCAACATCCTGCTGATCGGGCCGACCGGCTCGGGCAAGACGCTGCTCGCACAGACGCTCGCGCGGATGCTCGACGTGCCGTTCGTGATGGCCGATGCGACCACGCTGACCGAGGCAGGGTATGTCGGCGAAGACGTCGAGAACATCATCCAGAAGCTGCTGCAAAGCTGCAATTACGAGGTCGAGCGGGCCCAACGCGGCATCGTCTACATCGACGAGATCGACAAGATCTCGCGCAAGTCCGATAACCCGTCGATCACGCGCGACGTGTCCGGCGAGGGCGTACAGCAGGCGCTGCTCAAGCTGATCGAAGGCACCATGGCCAGCGTGCCGCCGCAGGGCGGCCGCAAGCACCCGAACCAGGACTTCCTGCAGATCGACACGACCAACATCCTGTTCATCTGCGGTGGCGCTTTCTCCGGGCTCGAGAAGGTCATCGAGCAGCGCACCGAATCCTCGGGAATCGGATTTGGCGCCTCAGTCAAGAGCAAGGCTCAGCGCAGCCTGACGGACGTGTTCCGCGAAGTGGAACCGGAAGACCTGATCAAGTTCGGACTGATCCCCGAACTGGTAGGCCGGATGCCGGTGGTGGCTACGCTGTCGGAACTGAGCGAGGATGCGCTGGTCCGGATCCTGACCGAGCCCAAAAACGCCCTGGTCAAGCAGTACGGCAAGCTGCTGTCCATGGAAGGGGTGGACCTGGAAATACGCCCGAACGCCCTGCGCGCCATCGCCCGCAAGGCCCTGGCCCGCAAGACCGGCGCCCGCGGCTTGCGCTCGATCCTGGAGCAATCACTGATCGACACCATGTTCGATCTGCCCAACACGGCCAATGTCGACAAGGTGGTGGTGGACGAATCGACGATCGAGGAAAACAAGCCGCCGTTGCTGGTCTACCGGGAAGCCGCCAAGAAGGCCTGACCGTTGCACTGACCTCCCGGCGGTGGCCTGAAGGCCGAGTGAACTTTCGCACGGATACAACCCTGCCCGCTGCGTTCCCGTCCCGACGGGTTGAAAATCGCCCAATCCGGTCCATATTCGACTGGTAAACCAAAAGGATTCCCGATGTCCGGACATGTTCCATTGCCTGCCACCCCGCTCGACCTGCCGCTGCTGCCGCTGCGCGACGTGGTGGTCTTTCCGCACATGGTGATCCCGCTGTTCGTGGGACGTCCCAAGAGCATCAAGGCGCTCGAGGCGGCCATGGAAGCGGAGCGCCGCATCATGCTGGTGGCGCAGAAAGCCGCGGCCAAGGATGAGCCGTCGGTCACCGATATGTTCGAGGTCGGCTGCATTTCCACCATCCTGCAGATGCTCAAGCTCCCCGATGGCACCGTGAAGGTGCTGGTTGAGGGCCAGCAGCGCGCCCGCGTCAACCAGATCGAGGACGGCGAGGAGCATTTCACTGCCAACGTCACGCCAGTCGACTCCGCTGAAAAAGACCCCAAGTCAAGCGAGATCGAGGCGCTGCGGCGCGCTGTGATGCAGCAGTTCGACCAGTACGTCAAACTCAACAAGAAGATTCCACCGGAAATCCTCACGTCGATCTCCAGCATCGACGACCCGGGCCGTCTGGCAGACACGATCGCGGCCCACCTGCCGCTCAAGCTCGACAACAAGCAGATCGTGCTGGACCTGGCCGACGTCAAGCTGCGCCTGGAAAACCTCTTCGAGCAGATCGAGCGCGAGGTCGACATCCTGAATGTCGACAAGAAGATCCGTGGCCGGGTCAAGCGCCAGATGGAGAAGAACCAGCGCGACTTCTACCTGAACGAGCAGGTCAAGGCGATCCAGAAGGAACTGGGCGAGGGCGAAGAGGGCGCGGACATCGAGGAGATCGAAAAGAAGATCAAGGCCGCCAAGATGCCCAAGGAGGCCAAGAAGAAGGCCGACAGCGAACTCAAGAAGCTCAAGCTGATGTCGCCGATGTCGGCCGAGGCGACGGTGGTGCGCAATTACATCGACGTGCTGACCGGCCTGCCCTGGGCCAAGAAGACCAAGATCAAGCATGACCTGGGTCACGCCGAGGGTGTGCTCAACGACGACCACTACGGCCTCGAGAAGGTCAAGGACCGCATCCTGGAATACCTCGCGGTGCAGCAGCGGGTCGACAAGCTCAAGGCGCCCATCCTCTGCCTGGTCGGGCCGCCCGGTGTGGGCAAGACCTCCCTGGGCCAGTCGATCGCCAGGGCCACCGGCCGCAAGTACGTGCGCATGGCGCTGGGCGGCATGCGCGACGAAGCCGAGATTCGCGGTCACCGGCGCACCTACATCGGCGCCTTGCCGGGCAAGGTGCTGCAAAGCCTGTCCAAGGTGGGCACGCGCAATCCGCTGTTCCTGCTCGATGAGATCGACAAGCTGGGGACGGATTTCCGCGGCGACCCGTCGAGCGCGCTGCTCGAGGTGCTGGACCCGGAGCAGAACCATACGTTCGGCGACCACTACGTCGAGGTCGATTTCGACTTGTCTGACGTGATGTTCGTGGCGACCTCGAACTCCATGAACATTCCGCCGGCGCTGCTTGACCGCATGGAGGTGATCCGGTTGGCTGGCTACACCGAGGAGGAAAAAACCAACATCGCCATCAAGTACCTGCTGCCCAAGCAGATGAAGAACAACGGCGTGAAGGAAGAAGAGTTGCTGGTGTCGGAAGAGGCGATCCGCGACATCGTGCGTTACTACACCCGCGAAGCCGGCGTGCGCTCGCTCGAGCGCGAGCTGTCCAAGATCTGCCGCAAGGTCATCAAGGGGCTGCAGCTCAAGAAGATGACACCGAAGGTCGTGGTCGATGGGGCCAACCTCAACGACTTCCTGGGCGTGCGCAAGTTCAACTATGGCCGTGCCGAAGCGCAAAACCAGGTGGGCCAGGTGGTGGGCCTGGCCTGGACCGAAGTCGGCGGCGACCTGCTGACGATCGAAGCCGCGCTGATGCCTGGCAAGGGTGTGATCACCACCACCGGGTCGCTGGGTGACGTGATGAAGGAATCGGTGGCGGCCGCCCGCACAGTGGTGCGCAGCCGCTCACGCCTGCTGGGGATCGCGGACGAGGTGTTCGAAAAGAAGGACATGCACATCCACGTGCCCGATGGCGCCACGCCCAAGGACGGTCCGAGCGCGGGCGCGGCCATGACCACTGCCATCGTTTCGGCGCTGACCGGCATTCCGGTGCGCGCCGACGTGGCGATGACCGGCGAGATCACGCTGCGCGGCGAAGTGACGGCGATCGGCGGGCTGAAGGAAAAGCTGCTGGCGGCCCTGCGCGGTGGGATCAAGACCGTGCTGATCCCGGAAGAGAACGCCAAGGACCTGCAGGACATTCCGGAGAACGTGAAGAGCGGACTCGAAATCGTGCCGGTGAAGTGGATCGACAAGGTGCTGGAAGTCGCGCTGGAGCGGCAGCCCACGCCGTTGCCGGACGAGGACCCGGCGGCCGCCACCGCGCCGATCGCGGCGGCGACTCCGGACGCGCAACCGGCCGGGGCGCCGGTCTCCGTCAAACACTGAGCCGGGCGGGGCTCTCGATAGATTGAGATATAATTCAAAGCTTGAATTGCGGGAATAGCTCAGTTGGTAGAGCGCAACCTTGCCAAGGTTGAGGTCGAGAGTTCGAGACTCTTTTCCCGCTCCAGTCATCGAAGAAGGGAAGCCCAGGCTTCCCTTTTTCTTGGGACCCAAGGCGCGGTAGCAAAGCGGTTATGCACCGGATTGCAAATCCGATCAGCGCGGTTCGACTCCGCGCCGCGCCTCCAGTGCACAGCCCCGCCAACAGCGTTGCCGGGGCTGTTTCTTTTTTGTTTCACAATGGCCCTGGGCCTCGATGGTGAAATTGGTAGACACAGCGGACTTAAAATCCGCCGCTTAGCCGCAAGGCGGCGTGCCGGTTCGATTCCGGCTCGAGGCACCAGCCAGCAGGCTCCAGGCCGCCAGATGCGGCGCGAGGCGAGAGAAAGTCGGGTATCACCATGTCACGCTACAACGCTCC